>CATMOC010000049.1 GCA_950071955.1 uncultured Mesorhizobium sp.
CGGATCGGGCGCCGCCGCCCAGCGGAAATACAGCGACTGCACCTGCCTGAAGCGCGCCTCCGCCTCCAAAGCCTCGTCGCCTGCCTGTCGTGCCAGCGAAGCTGCCTGTTCGAAGTCGGCTTCTGCACCGGTAAGTGACGAAAAATCCCCTTTCGCAAGGGCGATCTGGCCGACGGCGCGACCATGGTCGAGGCGGATGCGGCCGCGTTGAGCCGGTGCAAGATCTTCGCCGACCGAAAGCGCCCACGCCAGGAGGCCCAGCGCTTCGTCGAAGGCCGACATGTCGCCCGCGCGCGAACTGCGCAGCAAAAGGATCAGCGCGAGCCTGTGGGAGAGTTCCGCTTCGATCGCGGGGGGAATCCCACTGCTCGATCCAAGCGCCTCGCGGGTGAGCGCCTCGGCGCGATCGAGCGATCCGGACGAGCCCTGAAGCTCCGAATGGGTGAGGTAGGCGTCGATTTCCTCGAGGCCGTAGCGCAGGGCCTTTTCCCGGTCGACCTCGGCGACGATCTCGCGCGCCCCGCCGTAGTCGCGGGCAGCATCCTCGAAGCGGAACAGGAGCTTTTTCGTCTCGGCGCTGCGGGCGAAGACCTCGGCATCCTCAAAAAAGCGCTGGCGAAGAGCCTCCAGCTGGTCGAGGCGGCTGTCGCGCAAGGAGGCGACGCGTTCCTTCGCCTGTTCGCGAAAATCGTCGGCGGCGTTGAGCGCGCCTTCGAGTTCGGCCTCGTCGGCCAGGCGCGTGAGGCGCTCGATCTCGGGATCGGGGTTTTCCATCGCGTCGCGGGTGCGGCGAAGCTCGGCGAAGCGTTCGAGCTCGGCCTTCAGGCGAGCCTCGATCTTCTGGGGGTCGTCGGTGGGGTCGAGCCCGGCGGCGCGCATCATGGCGTAGACGACGCTCATGGGAACCTGCCCGCTGCGGGCCAGGGTTTCGGCCTGCGCGCGCTGCGGGTCGGGCAGCGCGGCAATGTGGACGAGCAACTGCCGGCGCTCGGTCAGTATCTCTCCCTCGGCGCCCTCGACCGGGTCCGGCCGGTCGCCCAGATAGAGGAGCCGCCTCAGGCTCTCGTTCGTCCAGGGGCGTTGCCGGCCGCCGGTCTTCAGATAGACCTCCTCGGCAACCATGCGCATGACGGTGCCGAACTCCTCGCCGGCCATGGCGTCTATGTGGCGCAGCAGCGCGGCCGCGTAGGGGCTGTGGCCGCCGATGTCGCCGTCGAGCGCCGGCATGCCTGGCTCGGCCGCGAAGCCGATCACCATGCCGAGACTGCCTGTTTTCGGCGCCGCCGCATCGAGCGCGCGTACGCCGCGGGTCTGGCCAAGACCGCCGGCCGATAGCGGCTCGGCCGGCGCATCGGGCCGGACCCGCAGGGTCGCCGTCGGGGGAAACGGATTGTCGCGGCAGGCATCCAGCAGAAGGATCGTGACCGGGACGGTCTGTCGCAGACGGTTCAGGATATCGGAGAGCGGAACCAGGCGTTCGCCGGCGGCGTCGAGCGACGCGAGATCGGCGTCGACGGGGACGAGAAAATTCTCGCCGCCGGCTTCGATGCCGTGGCCGGCGTAATAGAGCACCGCCACGTCCGCGTCCCCCGCATCCTCGACGAAGCGGTCGAGGTCTTTGCGCAGGTCGTCCGCGTCGCGGTCGGTGCGGCGCACGGCATCGAAGCCGAGGTCCGACAGCAATTCCTCGATGGCGTCGGCGTCCTGTGGCGGATTGGCGAGAGAGGGGAGGGCCGCGTAGTCGCCGTTTCCGATGGTGAGCGCGACGCCGCGCAGGACGGGCGCCTCGCCGTAACCGGATGCGCGCGCAGCGGCGAACCCGTGAACGAGAAAGAGGAATGCTGCCAGAGCCCCGGCGAGGGCTCGGCTGCCCACCCATCCGCGCAGCGCCTCAGTCAGGAACATGGCCTGTCCCATACTTCCGTGACCGCAAGTATAACCCGCCGAGGGCGGGTCGGTACAAGACTATCGCCCGAGCGGAAGGGCGTCGAGGATCTCGAACCGCTCGCCGACGCCTATCCGGATCATGTTGAGGTCGGCTTCCCGGGTAAAGCGGAATTCCTGCAGCGTGTTGGACCCGTCCGGCTTTCCGGACCGGAACCGGATCACCCTCGACCCGCCGTCCGGCCACAGCACCGTCACCTCGGCGTCTCCGTTCTGGCTGCGTGCGATCCTGGCTTCGCAACGGGTCATCGGCTGGCCGACATAACGCGCGCAGGGAATTTCGGTGGATGCATCCTGCGCCTGCTGCGGCATCGCGACCGCCGTCTGCGCAACGATGATGGGATCGGGCTCATCGGCCGCCGGCGGTTCGGCGGCGTTCCCGGACGCCTCTGTGGCGGGGACTCCGGCGCCGTCAGCAGCGGCGATGCCGGCGCCGGCCCCGCGCGGAGCGGCTTCCTCGGCAACCGCGGCCGGCGGCGACTGCCGCTCCTTCGGGAAAAGAACCGAAAGCGCCGCATCGACGAGTCCCCTGGGAGCCTCTATCGGCTCCAGCGCGGCCATCTCCCGCACGGGGACGTCCACAGCCTCCTCCGCGGATGATTCGGCCGCGGCTGGTGCGGGAACCTGCGCCACCTCCGGCGCCGCCGCATCCGCGATCCCCGACGCCGGGGCGCCTGCGACTTCCCGCTCATAGACGTCCATGGCCTCCTGCGTGGGGAGTTCGGCTGCCTCCTTCAGGGCGAATTCTGCAAGATCCTGGACGGGGATTTCCGGCGTCTCCGGAGCTGGGGTCTCGGCCACCGGCTCCTCGCCGTACCGGAGCGGACGCGGAGTCGGGATCGGAACGAGGGAAAGGGTGCCGTCCGTCCCGTCAGCCGCTTCAGGCGGTGTCGCGGAGCCGCCCTCCGGCGTGAACACTTCGGCCGCGAAGGGCGCATTCCTCGCGGCCATCGCGAGCGCGAAAGCGGGGGCAGCCGCGTCGATCTTTCGGCTTTCCCGCTCCTCGTCGAAGGCAAGCATTGGGTCTGAGCCCGAACCGGGTGACGGGGAAAGCAGCACGGTGCGGATTTCGTCCTGACCGGAGGTTTCGTCCGCTTCGAGGCCGAGGCTCGGCAGGGGATCGGGCAGGATGCCGGCGACGATCTGCGAACGGTCGAACTTCTCCACCGGGGGCGGCTTGACCCCAGCATCGTCTTCGTCGGAACCCGGCGCCGCGCCGACCCTCAGGTATCGGGAAGGGGTCCAGCCGACGAGGTGCTCCGGGTAGTCTATTTCCACCCGGCACCACTCGTAGCCCCTGAAGTCCGCGCAATCCAGGCGCCGCAGGAGCGATCCGTTGGGAATGCGCGCAAGCACGAGACCGGTCGGGGAGGCGGTGGCGCGGACGTTGAGGAGGTCGTCCGGCGAAAGTCCTCGAACCTCCGCCTCGACCGCATCGCTCTCTCCGGGCGCGACCATTTCCGTGGCATGCGCGGGCAGCCGCGCGACGAGGCAGAAGATGGCCAGCGCGAAGGCGGAAACGAATGCGCTGGCAGGCTTTCGCGGCATTCGGATGCTCAAGGAACCTTGTTCGGCGTCGTTTCGGGTTTCGTCCCGCTTATTATGCGCCCCGGCTGCCCGCTGTCACCCCCCATTCGACGGTGCGGACCCATCGCCTTTCGTACCTGTGTCCGGGCCGCAGCGGCGCCAGCGCGAGCAGGCCCCGGAACCAGAAGGGCAAGCCCACGTTTCCGACGATCACCGCTCGGTCCGAGCCGCGAAAGCATGGAGGAAACGATGGGCATCGAACAGGCACCGACACCGCAGGGCAAGGAAGGCGCGCGCGAGCTTCGCGAAAGCACCGCCCGCGAAGAGAAGAAGGTGGAGTCCCAGAAAGGCAGCGACCTCAAGAAGGGAGCCGACCGGATGGAGGAGCGGTCGCGGAGCTCGGACGGGAAAAGCGTCGAGACGAAGCAACAGGACTGATATTTTTGCGAATACGAAGGCGGGACCCGCTACCCCCGCCTCCGAGCGGGTCCCGCCTGGCAGCCCCCCGCCGCCGCACTGGAGCACTAACCCGGGGGAGTTTTGGGCACTTTGCGCTAAGTCAAAAGTTGGGGCTACCTGACGATTCTTGTGCAGTCAGCCGCTACGCCTTGCCAGGACGGCTGACCTGAGCGGCTCGCGCACGATGCAGAATCGTCATGACTTCGCAGGCGTCGGACATTATTCATGAGCCGATGCCTGACCCGCCGCACCATCCGGTTCGGCGTACACACGAGGAGACCGCGATGCGCTGGAGAGGCCGTCGTCAGAGTGCCAATGTCGAGGATCAGCGTGGCCGCAGCGCAGGCTTCGGGCGCGGCGGGGGTTTTGGTCGCGGCGGCATCCGCATCCCCGCCGGACGATCGATCGGAGGCGGAGGCATTTCGGGGATCGTCATCCTTGTCATCGTCTTCTTCGTGCTGCGCTTCCTGGGCATCGACCCGCTCGAAATGATGCAGGAAGAGCCGCGCGGCGGGACGCCAGTCCAGAGTGCCGCCTCCGACGAGACGGCGCAGTTCGCCGGGGTGGTGCTCGCCGAAACCGAGGATGTCTGGAACGGCATCTTCGAAGCCGGTGGCCGGGACTATCCGGAACCGACAATGGTTCTCTTCTCAGATCAGGTCCAGTCAGCGTGCGGCTTCGCGTCCGCGGCATCCGGCCCGTTCTACTGTCCGGGCGATACCAAGCTCTACCTCGATCTATCGTTCTTCGCCCAGCTTGCGACCCAGTTCGGCGCGTCGGGCGATTTTGCGCAGGCCTACGTCATCGCGCACGAGGTGGGACATCACGTCCAGAACGTCACGGGCGTCCTGCCGAAATTCAACCGGGCGCGCCAGGGCATGAGCGAGGTCGAGGCGAACCGCATGTCGGTGCGGGTGGAACTGCAGGCGGACTGCTATGCCGGCATCTGGGCGCACTACACGGAACAGAAGGGGCTTCTGGAGCAGGGCGACATCGACGAAGCGCTGAACGCGGCCAATCAGATCGGCGACGACACACTGCAGAAGCGATCGCAGGGCTACGTCGTTCCCGACAGCTTCAACCACGGCACGTCCGCGCAGCGGAAGGAATGGTTCCAGCGCGGTTTCGAGAGCGGCCGCATGTCGGATTGCGACACCTTCGACGGCGATATCTGACCAGCCATCCCGAGAACGTCTGCCGGTATCTCGACAAATCGGGAAGATTCCTTCATGCGTCGCTAAGCATTCGGTTTAGCTCCACCTTAACCCGGGACGTCTAGTCTTGCCCCATCGACAATGGAGTGGGGTAGAGTGATGTTGGCGTCTTCTGTCCGCCGCCTGCTGCGAAACGAAAGCGGGAATATTGGCATCATGGCCGCGTTTGCCATGGTTCCTCTCGTTCTCGGCGCCGGTATCGCCCTCGACTTCTCATCGCTGAGCAACAGCAAGGCCGAACTCCAGAACGCTCTGGATGCCGCCGTTCTTGCCGTGGCCCGAGAAGGCAAGGAGATCAGCGACGCGGATGCCAATGCAATCGCGCAGCAGTTCATTCGCGCGAACTTCGATCCCGAGGACGTCGACCTGGATCTCAAGCGGAACGGTACCCGGGTCACGCTCAAGGGCGGCCTGCGTCAGAAACTCGCCTTCGCCGGCCTCATCGGCTACGACACTGCCAAGGTCGGCGCCGAATCCTCGGCCGATATCGCGTACAACAAGTACGAGATCGCCCTCGTGCTCGACACGACCGGATCGATGAAGGGCGGCAAGCTCGCCTCCATGAAAGACGCCGTCGTCGGGCTCGTGGACACGATGTCCACCCAGATCAAGGACGATGAAAAGCTAAAGTTCGCGGTTGTCCCCTTCGCCAATTTCGTCAACGTCGGCAAACATTTCGGCCCGGAATTCGACAAGCACGGAAGGTTGGTCAACAAGACCGGCGCCGATTGGCTCGACCTGAGAGGGAGAGCCGAGCTCCCGCAGCTCGAACTCAAGAAGGGTGTCAGCCGGTTCGAGGTCATGCACAACCTCAAGGACGACTGGAAGGGCTGCGTTGAGACCCGCTACAGTGGCCCTGGCGAAGACTACGACGTCTCCGATCGGGAAGCCAAGAAGGGCGACACGAAGAGCCTCTTCGTCCCTTCGTTCTCCATCGATGAGCCCGACAACGGCTACGGCAACAGCTACATCGCCTCCTGGGTCGATCCTCTCGACAACAGCGCGGTTGCCCAGATCAGGAAACTGGTCAAGTACGGCGTCACCAGCTTGGTCACGGATAGTGGGACGCTTGTTCCGATCAGCGGGCTGGGCGAATGGTTCGTTCCCGCCACCAACATGAGCGGCGGAAGGGGTCCCAACAGGGACTGCGTTACCCAGCCGATCGTGCCGCTCAACAACGACTACTCCAGCATCAAGAGCAGGGTGAAGTCGCTGGAAGCCAATGGCACGACCAACATCATGGAAGGCGTTGCCTGGGGCATGCGGGTGCTGTCGCCGCACGAGCCATTCTCGGAAGGCCGGGTGAAGGAACCTGGCGTCGAGAAGATCATGATCGTATTGACCGACGGCTCCAACGTGTTCGGCAACAACAACACCAGCCTGCGTTCGAGCTATTCGAGCAACGGCTACCTGGTCGACGGCCGCATCGGTATCGCGAACGGGTCGTCCTCCGACACCAACAAGATCATGAACGAAAAGACGCTGGCCGCCTGCGGCAACGCCAAGAAGGAAGGCATCATCGTCTACACGATCAGGCTCGAGGAGCCGGACGTGAAGACGGGAATGATGCTGAAGGACTGCGCCACGAGCGCCGCCCACTTCTTCGACGCCCCATCGCGTAGCCAGCTGGACGACGTGTTCCAGGAAATCCGCGAAAACGTCGTGAGGTTGCGCATTTCGTCGTAACCGCGGCGCTTGGCGACGCGCCCCCAGCGGGTTCTACCGTTCCGCGAGGGCCGGTTCGCCCTTGCGCTCGCGGATGAGGTTCACGAAGCGGCGGAACAGGTAGTGCGAATCCTGCGGCCCGGGCGAAGCCTCCGGATGATGCTGGACCGAGAAGACGGGCTTTCCGGCCAGCGCGATGCCGCAATTGGATCCGTCGAAGAGGGAGACGTGGGTTTCCTCGACCCCTTCCGGCAGACTGTCGCCATCCACCGCAAAGCCATGGTTCATCGAGACGATCTCGACCTTGCCGGTGGTGTAGTCCTTGACCGGATGGTTGGCGCCGTGATGCCCCTGGTGCATCTTGGTCGTCTTGCCGCCGACCGCGAGCGCCAGCATCTGGTGGCCGAGGCATATGCCGAACATGGGAAGGTCGGCGTCGAGGAGGTCGCGGATGACGGGTACCGCGTATTCGCCCGTTGCCGCCGGATCGCCCGGACCGTTGGACAGGAATATGCCGTCGGGGCGCATGGCGAGGATGTCTTCCGCCGGAGTATTCGCGGGCACCACCGTCACCTCCGCGCCGAGACCGGCCATGAGCCGCAGGATGTTTCGCTTCACGCCGTAGTCGATCGCCACGATGTGCATGGAAGGATCGGTCTGTTCGCCGTAGCCCTCGTTCCAGGCCCACGCCGTCTCCTTCCAGGTGGAACTCTGGCCGGACGTGACTTCCTTGGCGAGGTCGAGGCCGACAAGGCCGTGCCATTCGGCCGCGCGCTTCTTGAGGTCTTCCACGTCGAAAATGCCGTCCGGCGAATGCGCGATCACGGCATGCGGGACGCCGAGATCGCGGATGCGGGCGGTGAGGGCGCGCGTGTCGATGCCGCTGATCGCCACGATGCCGCGCCGTTTCAGCCAGTCGTCCAGGTTCTCGGCAGAGCGGTAGTTCGACGGGTTGGTCACGTCGGCACGGAACACCGCCCCGACGGCGCCCGCCCGCGCGGCAGGTGTGAGATCCTCGATGTCCTCGCCGTTGGCGCCCACATTGCCGATGTGCGGAAAGGTGAAAGTGACGATCTGTCCCGCATAGGATGGGTCGGTCAGGATTTCCTGATAGCCGGTGAGCGCCGTGTTGAAGCAGACCTCGCCGATCGCGTCGCCCGTGGCGCCCAGCCCACGGCCTTCCACGACAGTTCCGTCGGAGAGCACGAGCAGAGCCGTGGCTTTTTCCGCGCCCCAGGGCGCCGTGGATGCGATCATGCGGGTTTCTCCATCGAAGGCGGCCATGCCGGGCTTGATATCCCTCGGCGAAAGGGCCATATCGCGCGCCAAATCCGGCCCGGCATGACTTGCCCGCCCTGACCGTGCGCTAAATGTATGTCCATGCAGGATGCGGACAATAGGCAAAACGGGCGGCGCGGTCAATCGTGGCAATGAGGCCCGAAGAGAAAAGCTTTCGCAAACGAAAACAGCGGCTTGGTGCCGCAAAATCGGTTTGCGTCAACAATTGGGCGGCGCTATTGTCCAGTGCCGCCAAAGGAGTCTTGTCCCAATGCGCGAGATGATCGCGAAGGCGTTGAAAGATGCCCTCAAATCGAACGACAAACGCAGGATCTCCACGATTCGGCTCATCCAGACAGCAGTCAATGACAGGGACATCTCCAACCGCTCCGCGGGGAAGGACCCCGTCAGTACGGAGGAGATAGCGCTGATCCTCGTCAAGATGATCAAGCAGCGTCAGGAATCCGCACGGCTCTACGAGGAGGGCAACCGTCTCGAACTCGCCGAACAGGAGCGCGAGGAGATCGGCATCATCCGTGACCTCCTTCCCCGGCAACTCGAGGAGGAAGCCGTGAAGCAGGCCTGCGCCCAGGTGATCGACGAGGTCGGGGCCGACGGACTGCGGGACATGGGCAAGTGCATGAATGCCCTGCGCGAAAAGTTCCCGGGCCGCATGGACTTCGGCAAGGCCAGCGGCATCGTCAAGGGCATGCTCCGGTAGCGGGATCATCCAATTGATCGCATACGCCCGCATCGGCGGCCGATCCTCCTCCCGGACACAAAACCTCGAATGCAACAAATCGATGCGGAGCCCGGGCTGACAGCGTGGGGTGTTCGCGCCGTTCAGCTGGCCTTCAGCCGGCTGTCGCGCAACAGTCCCTGATCCTCCAGCACCGGGTAGGCGATGGATGCGAGCAGGGAATTGATCTGCTTCAGATCGCGGATCGTGTCGAGGTGGATGGAACTCGTCTCGAGGCTCTTGACCGAGCCGTCGCGCAGGCGCGCGAAATGGTTCTGGTTCGAGGACTTCTCCATGTCGCGAAGCCGGTCTTTCTCCAAGACGAGCTGGCGCGCCGTTTCGCTGTCGCGCGAGACCAGCACGTTGAAGGCCAGCCTTGCATTCGCCGCGACGGAGGCGTGGAATTCGACGAGTTCGCGCCAGCCTTCCTCGGTGAATTCCAGGCCGCGATCCAGCTTCTTCCGGACGTGGACCAGCATGTTGCGCACGATGATGTCGCCCACCTGCTCCAGCTTGACGCAGGCGCCGATCAGTTCCTGGCAACGCAGCGCTTCGTCCTCCGAGAGCGGATGGACCGTCATCCTCGCCAGGTAGAGCTTGATCGCGGCATGTCTGCGGTCCACGCGATCGTCCAGCGCAGCCAGGGCCTTGATGCCTTCCTCGTCGGCATGCACGTAGAGTTCGATGACCCGCTTGATCATCACCTCGATCGCCTCGCAGACGCGCACCACCTCGCGGGTGGCATTCGCAAGCGCCTGCGCCGGCTTGTCCAGCGCATTTTCGTTGAGTGCGCTGAGTTCGGCGACAGCGAGGTTTCCGGTTTCCGGGACCGACACTCTGACGAGCCGGGTAGCCAGCGCATGGATGGGACCTGCGATGGGGATGCCGACGAGTGCAAGTGCCGCATTGAAGAGGATGTGGGCATGTATCAGTTGCGCCGGCACGCCGCTGCCGAGCATATGGAGCGGCGGCTCGAACAAAACGATGCCCGCCAGCACTAGGACCGATCCGGATCCGCGCAGGATCAGATTGCCGATCGGAACAGTCCGGGAGGCCGGGGGCGAAGCGCGCGACAGCACCGCGGCGATGGCGCAGCCGCCGAGGTTTGCGCCGAGCACGAGAACGACCCCGAGTTCGGCCGGAACCAGGCCGCGCGCGGCCAGCGCCGCCACCAGCAGGACCGCCGCGACGCTCGAATGGAAGAGCCACGTGACCACGGCCGCGATGAGGAATGCGGTAACGGGGTCGCCCGCGAGGTACCCCACGATGACGGGCAGCAGGCGGCTGTCGCGAAGCGGCTCGGATGCATTCCCGATCATCTGCAGCGAAAGGATCAGGAGCCCGATCCCGATGAGAATGCGTCCGATCTGGCGCCATTTCCTGGCCGCCGTGGTGAGGAACATGCCAGTCCCGGCGACGAGACAGAGAGGAACGAGCAGACCGAGATCGAAGGAAAGCAGCTTGACCACCATGGCCGAGCCAACATCGGCGCCGAGCACGGTGATCAGCCCCGCGGTGCCGGAAATGATGCCCGCGCCAGCGAAGGAGCCGATCAGGAGCGAGGTTGCCGTGGCGCTCTGCAGCGCCACCGCGAGCCCTGCACCGGCAAAGACGGCGCTCACGGGATTGCGCAGGATGCGCCGCAGCCGGTGGCGCAGGATGTCGCCATAGGCGCGCTCCACGCCGGTGCGTACCATCCGCGTAGCCCAAAGCAGGAGCGCCACCGCGCCCGCGAGATTCAGAAGGACGAGCGAGCCGGTCATTCCCGAACACCCCGGAAGGTACGCGAATCATGAGATTTCGAGAGAATCATAGTGCACCAAACCGTTCGAATCGCAGCTGGTTCCGCGTTGCATTCTTTTAGCCGGATAATGATCCGAACCCCGCGAAATGTCGATGCGCCGCGCGACACCGAGTGGCGGTTCTGAGCCATTCCGACGCGGCGACCGGAGTCGATGCCCTGTGGAAACCGGGGCCGGACGGAAGAAGGAGTCGTGCGTCCACGTGCGAACCATTATGTAAGGGGACAGAGAGATCGTCCCATGCGCTTCCCCAACCAGTTCCTCGACGAGATACGCGACCGCGTGCCGATATCCACGGTGATCGGCACGCGCGTGTCGTGGGACAAGCGCAAGACGAACGCGTCGAGGGGAGACTACTGGGCCTGCTGCCCCTTCCATGGCGAGAAGACGCCGAGTTTCCACTGCGAGGACAAGAAGGGGCGCTACCACTGCTTCGGCTGCGGCGTCTCGGGCGACCATTTCCGCTTCCTGACCGAGCTCGACGGCGTGAGCTTCCCGGAAGCGGTGGAGCGGATCGCCGAACTGGCCGGGGTGCCGATGCCGGCGCGCGATCCGGAAATGGAGAAGCGCGAGCGGCAGCGGGCGAGCCTCCACGACGTCATGGAAATGGCGACGCGATTCTTCCAGGAGCAGCTGCAGGCTTCCTCGGGCGCGAAGGCGCGCGCCTATCTGCGCGAGCGCGGTGTCGCATCGGGGACCCAGCAGGCCTTTCGCCTCGGCTATGCGCCCGAATCGCGCAACGCGCTGAAGGAGCATCTTGCCGCCAACGGCGTGGCGAAGGAGCAGATCGAGGCCTGCGGGCTGGTGCGGCACGGCGACGACATCCCGGTCTCCTACGACTGGTTCCGCGACCGCATCATGTTCCCGATAGAGGACGCGCGCGGGCGGGTCATCGCCTTCGGCGGCCGCGCCATGTCGCCCGAGGTGGCAGCCAAGTACATGAATTCGCCCGACACCGAGCTCTTCCACAAGGGCGACGTGCTCTACAACTTCGCCAAGGCCCGCAAGGGGCAGGGGAGGGAAGGGACCGTCATCGCAGTCGAAGGATACATGGACGTGATCGCGCTGGCGCAGGCCGGCTTTCCCAATGCCGTCGCCCCGCTCGGAACCGCGCTGACCGAGAACCAGCTCGAGCTTTTGTGGCGCATGGCACCGGAACCGGTGCTGTGCTTCGACGGCGATCCGGCCGGGCTCAAGGCGGCCTGGAGGGCGGCCGATCTCGCCCTGCCGTCGATCCAGGGCGGACGGACGGTCCGCTTCGCGCTTTTGCCGCAGGGCCAGGATCCCGACGATCTGGTCAGGGATGGCGGGCCGGAGGCCTTCCGCAGCGTGATCGCCGATGCCAGGCCGCTGTCGGAACTCCTGTGGCTGCGCGAGACATCGGGCGGTGTGTTCGATACGCCGGAGAGGCGATCGGTGCTGGAGAAGTCGCTGCGTGACCTGACCTCGCGCATCCGCGACGAGAACGTCCGCCGGCACTATGGCCAGGAGATGCGAGAACGGATCGAGGCTTTCTTCGGGTCGGCGCGGCAGCAGCGGAAGAACTATCCCGACAGGATGGGCGATCGCGGCGGCAGCACTCACAGCCGGGGCAGGGCGGGGCAGGCGTCGGGACGCCTCGCCGTATCGGACAGCCTCGCGCGTTCCTCCCTCGTGCGCAGTTCGGCAGGAACCATGCCGATGCGCGAAACGGTGATCATGGTCGCGCTGATCAACCATCCCCTGCTGATCGACGAGTATTTCGAAGCGATCGAACGGTTGGAGCTGAAACACCAGGACCTGAGGCGGCTTCACGCCGGGTTGCTCGACGCAATCGCGGAAGGGCAGGCGGCGGACCGCGAAACCATCCTCGCGCGGCTGAGCCAGGTGGGTCTCGAAACGGTGATGGAAACCGCGGTCACGCTCGTCCGGCGCGCCAGGCAGTGGCCGGCGCTGGAGGATGCGGCACTTGACGACGCGCGCGACGCCTTCTGCCAGGCCCTGCACTTGCACCAGTCGGCCGGCGTTCTACATAAGGAGCTCAAGGCGGCTGAAGCGGCCCTGGCTACGGACCCGACGGAGGAAAACTACCCGCAGCTCCTCGAAGTCCAGACGCAGTT
>CATMOC010000050.1 GCA_950071955.1 uncultured Mesorhizobium sp.
AAGTCCGTACCGTGTCTACCTCGCCAAAGGCGACGTGTACCGCAAACCAGATGGCGAGATTCAGCATGGCGCCCACCACGGCGGCGGTCACCGCCGACAACGCCGCGCCGGACCGTTCGACGCGTCTCTGGGCGCTGAGGCAGCGGCAGGACGAAATGCTGCACGGCAATGCAGGCTAACACCATGCCCGGGCGTGTCGTCCTTCTCAACGGGTTGGGCAGCGCCGGCAAGAGTTCGATCGCCAAGGCGCTGCAGGCGATTGCCACGACACCCTTCCTGAACGTGCAGATGGACGCCTTCCTGGACATGCTGCCGGAGGCGCTACAGGATCATCCCGAGACCTTTCGATACCGGACCGTGACCGAGGACGGGCACAGCGCCGTCGCCATCGAAACGGGTCCGCTGGGCGCTCGCCTGCTGCGAGGAATGCGTGAGGCGGTCGCGGCGATGGCACGCGCAGGCAACGATCTCATCGTCGACGACGTGCTGATCGGAGAGAGCGACGACGTCTATCGCCAACTCCTCGAGGGAGTGACATTTCATGCCGTCGGCGTCTTTGCTCCGCTCGAGGTGCTGGAAGCACGCGAAAGCGCACGCGGCGACCGGCTTCCCGGGCTTGCCCGCTGGCAGTTCGGCCGAGTTCACCGCGACATGCAGTACGATCTCAAGGTGGATACCTCGACCGCCTCCACCATGGAGTGCGCCTTGGCCATCAAGGATCGCCTCGGGCTTTAGCCCCGCCAGGGGACCCAGTGCGTCAGCTCTTGCCCAACTCTTCACCGCGCGCACGAGCGGCTTCCACGGCATCCGCCACCAGCGACTTCAGGCGATCCCCGCCCATCAGCACGCCGAGTGCCGCCGCCGTCGTACCGTTGGGGCTGGTCACCTGCTCGCGAAGCCGTCCCGGTTCCTCGCCGCTTTCGCGGGCAAGGCTGGCGGCACCGTAGACCGTATGCATGGCGAGCAATTTCGCCACCTCCGCCGGCAGCCCCGCCTTCTCTCCGGCCGCCGCAAGGCATTCGATGAAGTGGAAAACGTAGGCCGGACCGGAGCCCGAAACCGCGGTGACCGCATCCATCAGCCTTTCGTCGTCGATCTCTGCGACCTCGCCGCTCGCCGACAGGAGTTCGGAGACGAATGCCTTTGTCTCGGCCGAGACGCTGCCATTGGCGTAGACGACCATCATCCCCTTGCCGATCGCAGCGGGCGTGTTCGGCATGCAGCGGATGATCGGGACGTCGCTTCCGAGCAGGCTTTCGAGTGCCGCCACGCCGGTCCCGGCGGCGATGCTGACGAAGGCGGCCTTGTCCGTGAAGCGACGATAGGCGGGAACGACGTCCCGCATCATCTGCGGCTTCACCGCGAAGATCACCACGGTCGGATCAATGCCGGCGGGAACGTCGTCGGCGGAAGCGGCGACGGCGACGCCGAGCTTCGCGGCGCGCTCGCGCAGCGCCTCGTTCGGCTCGATCGCGAAGACCTCGCCGGGTACCAGCTTGCCGGAACGCACCCATCCGTCCAGCATGGCGAAGCCCATGTTGCCGCAGCCGACCAGAAGCAGTTTGACGCTCATGATTGCTTTCTCCGTTCGATGGCGGGTTAGCACCCGAACCGAAGGCAGCGCAACGGCGTCAGTCGGGGACCTTCCGGTGAACCGGGAACCGCGCCACGAATCTGAGGCCGAACGCCGAAAGCACGAGGAAGAGCCAGACCGGGTCGGCCCTTCGAAAGAAGAAGCTCTCGAGGAACGCGTTCAGCGAGGTGAAGATCAGGATCATCATGAACAGGTCGGCGAGGAACACGTTCTCCCTCCGGTGGCTGACGCGCAGGAAATCCACCATCGGCACCACGAGGAAGGTCATGACCGCCACGACGAGCGCGGGCAGGCCCATGAGAACGGCGATATCGAGATAGCCGTTGTGGCCGTGCACGATGTTGCGGATATCCCAGCTGCGGTCGAACGGCTGATCCTGGTTGAGGAGGAGCGGCGTTCCCCAGAAGCTCTCGTAGCCGTATCCGAACCATGGGCGGTTCGCCAGCATGTCGAGTGAAAAGCTCCAGAGCGCGGTCCGGCCCGTGTAGGTCAAGCCGGGCGAGAGCTGCTGGGACAATTCCCACAGCGGGCGTGAGATCACGATGCCGACGGTGGCGACGGCGGACAGTATCAAAGCGACGGCGAAGATGACCGGGACGAGCCGGCGCATACCGAAGATGCTCGGACCCATCACCATGACGATCGCCAGTGGCACGATCCCCGCCGTCGTCTTCGACCCGGTGTTCGACAGGAAGTACAGGGCGGTGACGAAGAGGATGAACCCCGACCGGCGTCTGCCGCGGCGAAAAAGATAGAGTCCGGCGAAAGACAGGGCCGCCATCACCGGGCCGGCTACGTTTTTGTGCGAAAACAGTCCCCGCCAGAGACCGGCGTGCTGCGGTTCGGCGGAAGCCGACGTGTGGATGGCGATGCCCGGATAGAGGAAGAGGCCGGCATAGCAGAGAACCACGACCAGGATTCCCGCGACTCCCAATACGGTAGAGAATGAGTCGGCGTCGCGCGGAACGGTCAGCACCGCGGCAACGGTGATGATGCCGATGAAGGTGAAGAGGGCGGTTCGAAAGGCCCCCATCGGGTCCGTCGCGTTGAGCACCGAGAGCATGAAGAAGGCCATCATCAGCAGCCACCAGGGGCTGAGGAGGGACGTCAGCACGCGCCGGTCCACGAAGGCGAAGAGGCTGAAGACGGCCGCGGCGCCGAGGGCGCTGAACCCGATCTGGTTGACGATGTCGCCACCCGCCGCTTCAGGGCCGGCAGGATCGAACGGTCGGAAGGAAATCATGATGATCGCGAACAGGATGGTGGCGATCACCGTCGCTACGGTGCGCCGCGAAATCCGCGAGGCGATCGCCGCCGCGTCAGTTCTTTTCAGCGTGGCGGTATTGTTCATTCGCATAGCCGAATTCGGCCAGGATCCGGCCGAGCGCCACGTGGACGGGATAGAGTGCTGCCGACATCGAACCGGTGCGTAGAAGACTGGCGGTTGCCCTGAGCGGTGACGCCGCCAGCAGCGCGAGGCTCTTCGCCGCCACTCGCAGAGACCCGAAAGGGCTGCCGGCGCGCTTTCTCTTTTCCACCAGTGTCGAGATCACCCCGTTGCGGAGCGAGCGCGAGCGGATCCATTCGTTTTCGAGCCGTCTGTCGGGGATCGTCTCCACCACCACCGCTTCCGCGCACCAGCCGAGATTGAAGCCCTTGGTCGCGGCGCGGCTCAGGAAATCGGAATCGCCGCCGCCCATGAAATTGAACAGAGGATCGAGGAAGGGGCGAGGCATGGCATCCAGCACGCGTTTCGAAACGAGAAGATTGCCGGAGGAGTAGAGGGCATCGACGCGGCCCGTTTCGCCGTAGGGCGGCGAGAAGACGGGGTGGTTGCGCCAGTGATCGCTGTCGGGGCGCGCGAATTCCGGCACCTGCGGACCGCCGACGATGTCGGCGTCCAGGCTTTCTGCTGCCGCGCACATTCGTTCGAGCCAGTCGTGGCGGGCGATCTCGTCATCGTCGATCACCTGCACGTAGCGCAGATTGGGGAACTCCGAGAGCGCGGTCGACCAGCCGGCATTGTAGGCGCAGCAGTTGCCGCGCTCGTGGGCGATGATGAGGACGCCCCTCACTGTTCCGTTTTCGAACAGCGGTGCGGCGGCATCGGCTCCGGCGTGCCGTTCTGCGTCATTCTCCATGACCACGAGCGCGAACTTGCGTGCCGTCGCCTGTGCCATCACGGATTCGATCGTTGCGAGAAGCTGCTCGGGTCGCTTGTAGGTGGGCAAGGTGACTGCGATCTCGATGGAATCGCGCGAAAGCCCGGGAGACCGGGCTACGACCGTGATGTTCTCGGAACTGGAGATCGGCGGCATCTGGGCACCTGGCTGCGCTTGGCTCCATAAAGCGCATCCCCTGTTAAGACATGGTTAAGCAATGGAGGAAGAAGGCGGACAGGCGAGCCGCGAATCCGGTTCCTGCGGCATGGCGATTGCGTGGCTTAAGCAAGATTTCACAGCGTCACGCTATCGGAAGACATCAGGTAACCGACATGCATCTCATCTTCGTCACATCGCTCGTCCCCGACGGGGAACCCGGGACCGGATACGAGATCGCCAGCGCGGCGATCATCGCCGCTCTGCGCCGTGCGGGTGCGCGTGTCACGATCCTCGGCTACTCGTGGCCGGGCAGGCCGCCGTCCGATCCGGAGAACACCGTTTCGCTCGGAGAGATCAACGTCCGCACGGAAGGTGCCCCGGCGCTTCAGAAGGCGAAATGGTTGGCGGAAGCGCTGATGTCGGGCGTGACCTTCGCATCCGCAAAGCTGAGAGCGACGAACGAAGCGGACGTTCGTAGCGCGCTCCAGCGGGTCGGTCCCTTCGACGCCTATGTCATCAACGGCGTGCAACTGGTGGGCGCGTTCGAGACCCTGTTCTCGGACAAGCCCTCGATCTTCATCGCCCACAATGTCGAGCACCGTTCCGCCGCGGAGAACGCCGAGGCCGTCCAGGACATCGTGCAGCGCATACTGTTCACGCGCGAGGCACGCTTGCTCAGGCAGATCGAGGCGCGGCTTTGCCATCGATCCAGCTTCACCTTCACGCTCGCCGAGGAAGACCGTGCCGCCCTCGGCGTGGCCAGCGAGGATCGTTCGGCGGCGCTTCCGCTCGTGACCCGGCCGTTCGTTGAGGAAATGCTGGCCAGCCGCGAGATCGCCTGCGACGCCGCTCTCATCGGAACGTGGAGCTGGCAGCCGAACCGCATCGGCCTGGAATGGTTTTTGCGGGAGGTGACACCCTGGCTCCCGAGAAACTTCCGGACGCAGGTGGCGGGACACATACCGGCGGGGCTGAAAGCCCCGTATGGCGTCGAATTTATCGGGCGGGTGGAGGATGCGAAGGCATTCGTCCGGGGCGCGGCGGTGCTGCCGCTGATCGCACAGGCGGGCACGGGCGTCCAGCTAAAGACAATCGAGGCGTTCGAGCTCGGCCTGCCCTGCATCGCGACGTCGCGCTCGCTGCGAGGCATCAGCTATCTTCCCGCCAATTGCCGCGTTGTGGACGATCCGTCGGCGTTCGCGGCAGCGCTCGCGGAGGCGGCGTCGGAGAGAATGCCGGACGTCGACGGACGCCAGTTCCACCAGGCGCAACTGCGCGCGCTTGACGAAAAGATCGTTCTGGGTCTTTCCAAGCTCGCCTCTACCCGCGGAAAGGCCGCGGCATGAATATTCAGAGCGTCCGGCACCTCAGCTCTCCTGTCGCGGAAACGCGGCCGACGCGGAACATCCTCGGCGTCGATGTCGCACCTCTTTCCTGGAGCGAAGCGATCGACGTTCTGGAGCGCCGCATGAGGGAGCGGCGGTTCACGAAGGTCGGGTTCCTCAACGCCCATGCCGCCAATTCGGCGTCCGCCGATCCCGCATACGCAGCGGCGATGCAGGACTTTATGGTGCTGCCCGACGGCGTCGGCGTCGACATGGCATCGCGCATGCTGTACGGCGCCAACTTTCCCGCAAACCTCAATGGCACCGATCTTGTCCCGGCCTTCCTGAAGGCGCTCGCAACGCCGGTAAGGGTCGGCCTCCTGGGCACATCGCGCCGCAACGTCGAAGTCGCAGCGGAAAACCTCCGGGCGATGCTGCCCCAGCACGAGATCATCGTCGTCAGCGACGGCTTCTTCTCCGACCGCGAGGAGAGCGGCATCCTCGAACGGCTCAGGCAACTGCGCCCCGACGTCCTGCTGGTGGCGATGGGTGTTCCGCGCCAGGAATTGTGGATGGACCGGAACCTGACGGATCAGCACTGCACGCTAGCCTTCGCGGTCGGCGCCTTGCTGGATTTCATGAGCGGAGCGGTGCCTCGCGCGCCTACCTGGATCAGGCGGTCGCGGCTCGAATGGCTTTTCCGCCTTATCCTGGAGCCGTCGCGCCTCTGGAGGCGGTACATGATCGGGAATCCCGTGTTCCTCATCAGGATCGTGCGGCAATTGCTGCTCGGAAGGTGAGGGGGCGGTGAACATGATCGTCCGCCCATCCGATGCGCCCCGGGACGTGCAGTCCGTCGGGAGTTCCTCCATCGTGACGGCGAGCTATGCGCCGGATTTCGAACGCTGCAAGCTGCTTTGCGAAACCATCGACCGGCACGTCACCGGCTTCTCCAGGCACTACATCCTCGTGGAACATTCGGACGTGCCGCTGTTCCGCCAGCTCGAATCGGCGAAGCGGATCGTGATCGACGAGCGCGATCTGCTGCCGCGCTGGCTGCGCTCGTTCCAGGATCCCACCAGCCTCTTCCGGCGCCGGATCTGGCTCAGTACGCGCACCATGCCGCTCCGCGGCTGGCACGTGCAACAGCTTCGGCGGATCGGAATCGCCATGCACGCGCAGGAGGACGGCCTCGTCTACTGCGATTCCGACGTCGTCATCCTCAAGGACTTCGACTGTTCGGTCTTCTGGCGCGACGGCGACCTGAGGCTGTTCCGCCGCGAAAACGCCGTACCGGACGATCCGGACAGCGAACAGAACCAATGGTCCCGTCATGCGGGCCAAATCCTCGGCATCGAGGCGCCGGCGTTTTCCCCGCACGACTACATCGCGACCCTGATCGCCTGGCGCCGGGATGCCATCATCGGCATGTGCGAGAGGATCGAGCAGATGAGCGGCCGCCATTGGGTGGAAGCCATCGGCTCGGCCCGCAAATTCTCCGAATGCATGATCTACGGCCGCTATGCCGACGAAGTGCTCGAAGGCCGGGGCCACTTCTCCACGCAGGAGGAACTCTGCAGGATCTACTGGCGGGGTCCGGCTCTCTCCGACGAGAACTTCCGCGCCTTCGTCGACGGCATGTCGCCGCAGCAGGTGGCGATCGGGCTCCAATCCTTCATCGGGATGGACATCGGCCGGGTGAGACGGTTGGTCGCCGAAGCGAACTGAAGCCTTCCCCGATCTGTCGCATCCTCTGCCGCGAGAGCCGACCCCTCAGAACCGCTTCGCCGGCATTTTCATGGCCGAATAGGTCAGGGCGGCGGAGGCGAGATAGAGCGCAAGGAACGCCAGGTTCAGCATGACGAGCATCTGGCTCGTGTCGCGCGACCAGAAGAGCAGCGAGGCGAGAAACAGTCCCTTCATCCCGGCCAGGAGGGTCAGGTTTAGCGACCGCAAGAGGGTCTGGCCGCGCGCGAAGAGGAGTTCCGCCTGGTATTCGACGAGGTTGCGCAGACCCGGAACGCAGAGCACCAGGATGAGCATCGGGGCGGCCTCGGCGACGTTTCGGCCGAGCAGATTGGGGAAGAAGTAGAGAAGCCCCGCCAGCCCCAGAAGCCCCAGGGTCGAAATCACGAACACGCCGGCCTCGATGCCCAGGCGTAACTTGAGGCTGCCGAGCATGTCGCGGGCGCGCATCATCTTCTGGATGAGCATCATCGTGAACGTGCGGATCGGGATCGCCGTCAGATCCACCAGCCGCATGATGATTGCGTAGATGCCCGCAAGCTGCGGTCCGCCGATCGCCAGCACCAGGAGCTTGTCCAGTTCCATCTGGAGATAGAACACGACGTCGGCGGCCGCCACGTAAAGCGCATCCGGCAGCCTGCGGAAGTACAGAGGTATCCTGATGCGAATGCGGCGACGGGGATAGAAGAAGGCCGCCGCCACCAGCAGCGCCGTCGCGTTGGCGGCGAGGTAGTACAGCAGCCAGTTGTCGAGCCCCGGCGTCGGCGAGAACGAGAAAATCACCGCGGCCACAGCGCGCAGGAAGGTTGCCAGGATCGCCAGCGTCGCCGCACGGCCGAACCGGTTCATCCCATTGTTGACTATGAGCGTCACCTCGATCGGGCGCCAGAAGAGGGTCTCGGCGACGATGACGAGAGCGAAGGCAGTCAGCGCCATCTCGCCGGAGAAGAAGATGGCGTAGGTCATCCAGCTGGCTGCCGCCAGCACCGGGAGCGAGAGCAACGACATCAGGATGAAGCCGCCGGTGAAGACGCCGAGGAGAAGCGGCTTGACCGTCGCTATCCGGTAGAGAGGCGAAATGAAGCCGAACCCCAGGATTCGCGACAGCATCACGCCCGCCGCCGAAGCGGTTGCGAAGAGGCCGAACTCGGCGATCGTGAGGGTATTCGCCAGCGCGACGAAGTAGAACAGCGAGAAGACGAGGCGGCCGGCCGTGCCGGTGATCGCGGCGGCGTAGTCGCGCAGCACGGTGGACCTCGCCAGCGCGAAATCCACTATACGGTTCAGCCTGTTCGTGCGCGGAAGCCCGCCCACCCATGTCATCAGCGGGGTCCTGGCGATGATCGTTCGGTTGAGGCACGCTAACGGGGAAATCTTAACGGCCCGTTCGGCGGAGCGGTCGAATTTCAACCGATCGCTAACGCTCATTAACCTTTTGTTTTCCACGTCTCTTTAGCGTGGCTTAACGAATGGCGCCCAGACCCGGTCGTCGCGTCACAGCGTTGAAGAACCTGCGGAACATGTCGGAATCAGAAAGCCGCGACCTGCCAGAGAGAAAGGGCTCGCTCCTCAGTCTCGTGAGCGCACGCTCGCGGGAACGCGGCGATTCGGCTGGGCCGGAAAGCCGGGAAGCCGAACCGGTCGACTGGAAGAGCTATGCGGCGGAGCGGCACCGTCTCGCCCGATCCCGCCGCGAGGCGGCCAAGAGCCCGCTTCTCGCCGCCCTGTCGAAGGAGCCGATCACGACGAAGGACGATGACGTACCCTTCCGGGAGCAGGAACGGGAACTTCGCGATATCTTCGAAAGTGAGGATCGCCCCGCGTCCGAGGTCGCGCGGCCGCAGGCTCGCTCGCAGGCGCCCGAAATAGCCGCCGCCTCTACCGCCCGGCGGTCTCAGGGTCCGGACACGGAGTTCGAACCCAGAGACCGCGAGCGGCATGCGCGGGCGTCGAATTCCGCGTCGGACGGCGACGGCGATTGGCGGCCGCTCATCGATCCACTCAAGGTAATGGGCGGAGTTTGGAAGTCCCGCTATCTGATCGTAGGCGCGGCAATCGCTGGAGCGGTCATTGCCGCCTTGCTGGCAATCTCCACTCCCAAGAAATACACTGCTGGGGCCGAATTGCTGATCGACCCGCGTCAGCTCCAGATCGTCGGTAACGAAGTCACCGGCGGAGGAGGGTTGTCGACCGAAGCCACGCTGGCGATCGTCGAAAACCAGGTGCGCGTGCTGACGTCCGGCTCCGTGCTGAGCACGGTTGTCGACAAGCTGGGACTGGCAAGCGATCCCGAGTTCAACGGGACCGAAGAAAGCGCGATCGGACGCTATATTCCGAACATCCGGAAAATTCTCTTCTCGGGCGGAGACACCGCCGATCCTTCGATCCTCCGCAAGGCGCTGGCTGTGGAAACGCTCGCCAAGTCTCTGGAGGTGCAGCGCGGCGGCAGAACCTTCGTCGTCGAGATTTACGTGGAAACCGAATCACCGGAAAAATCGGCACTGATCGCCAATACCCTGACGGAAGTGTTCCTTGAGGCCTACGGGGCGATCCAGTCACGTACCGTCGGCCGGGCATCCGACGAACTGACTCAGCGCCTCGCGGAACTGCGCCGGAGCGTCGAGGAAGCCGAGCGGAAGGTCGAAACGTTCAAGTCCGAGAACGACATCGTCGATGCGCAAGGCCGGCTCATCTCCGACGACGAGATCGTCAAGCTCAACGACCAGCTTGGGATCGCACGGGCAAGGACGCTGGAGCTTCAGGCAAGGGCGGATTCGACGCGCGACCTCACCGTCGACGCCATTCTCGCCGGCAATCTGCCGGAGCAGATGAGCTCTCCCGTGCTTACCGAGATGCGATCGCAGTATTCACTGCTTCGCCAGGAGGCTGACCGGGTCTCGGCGCGCCTCGGCCCGCGCCACCCCGAGCGGGTCGCTATCGAGGAGCAGGTCGGGGCGGCGCGCGGGCGCATCGAACAGGAACTCCGCCTCGTCGCGTCCTCCATCCAGGTGGAACTGCGCCGCGCGGTCCAGCTCGAACAGGAACTCGCAGCCCGGCTCGCCCAGTTGAAGGCCCGTCAGGCCAATCTCAGCGGCGAACTGGTCACCCTGCGCGAACTGGAACGCGAGGCCTCGGCCAAGCGCGCCGTCTACGAGGCGTTTCTCCTCAGGGCCCGCGAAACCGGCGAGCAGAAGGACATGAACACCGCCAACGTCAGCGTCATCTCGGCGGCGATGCCGCCGCTGCAGCCGTCGAGCATGTCGCGCGCCTCGATGACCATCTTCGGCGCGTTCCTCGGTCTCGGGCTCGGCCTGATGTTCGGCATCGGCCGCGGCACGTTCGACAGCCTGCGGGACGACGTGCGTTCGCAGGGGGGGGCGCGGGGATCGCGCAGAGACGACACGCCCGCGCCCCAGCCACCGCAGGGACGGGCTGCCGCCGCCGCCCCTGTCCCCGATCATGAACAGGTTCCGGGTTCGCCCGCGCCGCAGCCGGACATGCAACCGTTCGGCGAAGCAAGCGTCGGCGCGTACCGGAGTACCGGAATACCGAGTGAAGCGTACGAGGAAAACCAGGCCGGTGAATCGGCCACCACCGCCGAGGAGGCAAGAATGTATCACACGAAGCCGCAGAATCCGTGGGCTCCCGCCCAGCAGGCTGACCACCCGTCCGCCCCGCAGGGCTACGCGCCGAGCCATCAGGCCGGTCCCGCTTGGCACGACCGGCGGCATTATGCCCCGGACGCCTACGGGCAGAGCGGTCAGCAGCCGGACTATCCGGCGCATCAGTACCAGCCCTACGGAACACCGCCGGCATACGCGCAGGCTCCGTTCCAACCCTATCCGCAGCCGGTCGCCCATCCCTCAGGTTATGGCGACGACAGGAGTCAGGCGGGCTATCCGGGCCACGGAGCCTATCCTTCCATGCCCATGGGATACGGACAGGCGCCCGTAGCGGGTCCATACTGGCAGCCCGCCCCGCAGGGCGCTCCCGGGGGCTACGGATATCCCGGCGCAGACCCGCGGCAGGGATTCGGCCCCGCTCCCTACGCGCAGGGAGGCTACAACCCGATGCCCTATCCGCGTCCCTCGCTCGAAGAGGTGCCTGCCCAGCGGGAAGCGGCTGCCGCGCAGAATGAGAGCAGACAGGCGGCAAGCGCCGACAGCACCGCTATCAACGAGATACGCGAAAGCCTGCGCGAATTCCGCGAGGCGCTGCGCGAACTGGCCGAGAACAGGGGACGCAGGCGCTTCCTCTGAGTCCGAAAGACCCTTTCGGGTTTACGGCACCGGACGGCGCATTGTCGCGCTTATCGCGGGACGAAATGTCGGATAAGGCTCCCCGCATTCCAATAGAGTACGGGGAGTTTCGCATGGCGGACGTGATCGACGGAAAGAAAGTCGCCGAAGAGGTCCTGGCTTCGGTCAAGCAGGAAGCGGACAAGCTCATCGCCGAGACCGGCGTCACGCCGGGGATCGCCGTCGTCATTGTCGGCGAGGATCCGGCAAGTCAAGTCTACGTCAATTCCAAGTCGCGCAAGGCCAAGGAGTGTGGCTTCCACTCCGTCAAGCACACGCTCGCGGAAGACACGTCCGAGGCCGACCTGCTGGCGCTGATCGGCAAGCTCAACGACGATCCGGAGATACACGGCATCTTGGTGCAACTGCCGCTGCCGAGACATATCGATTCCGGCCGCGTCATTCAGACGATCTCGCCCGACAAGGACGTCGACGGGTTCCACTTCATCAATGTCGGCAAGCTCGGCACTGGCGAAACCGCCTCGGCCTTCGTGCCCTGCACGCCGGCCGGCTCGATGCTGCTCGTCGAACGGGTGCGCGGGCGCGATCTTTCTGGCCTCAGCGCCGTCGTCGTGGGACGCTCCAACATCGTCGGCAAGCCGATGGCGAACCTCTTGCTCGCCGCCAACTGCACTGTAACGATCGCGCACAGCCGCACGAAAGACCTTCCGGGGCTCTGCCGTACCGCCGACATCCTGGTCGCGGCGGTCGGTCGGCCGGAGATGGTCAAGGGCGACTGGGTGAAGCCCGGCGCCACCGTCATCGACGTCGGCATCAACCGGATCGAAGCTCCCGAGCGCGGAGAGGGCAAGACGCGGCTCGTCGGCGACGTCGAGTTCGCGGAAGCCGAGAAGGTCGCGGGTGCCATCACGCCGGTACCAGGCGGCGTCGGGCCGATGACAATCGCCATGCTCATGGCCAACACGCTGGTATCGGCATGCCGCAGGGCCGGCAGGGAGCCGCCGCGTTTCTGAACCCGAGGGCGGCGGGCGGCATCCTTTGCCCCGCGCGCCAGTTCCTGTAGAAACGACATCCATGTCCGATACCGCACTGCCTGTACGACAGTTCGCCTTCTTGCTCGTCGACAAGTTCTCGATGTTCTCCCTGTCGGCGGCG
>CATMOC010000051.1 GCA_950071955.1 uncultured Mesorhizobium sp.
GGGGCGGTGAACAAAAGTTCGTAGTCATCGCCGCCGGTGATGGCTGTTTCCATGAGCGCCGACTCAATGGCGATAGCAGCCCTGGCGGCGTCTGAAAACGGCACCCGGTCGGCGTCGATGGTGGCGTCACACCCGGAGGCGCGGGTGACATGACCCATGTCGGCAACCAGGCCGTCGGAGATATCGATACACCCGTGGGCCAACCCGGCCAGTCCTTGACCCAGGCGGACCCGAGCCAAGGGTCGGCGGTAACGCGCCAGAAGCGTTTCGGAATGAGTTTTGGACAACCCGCCGAGACCCCCCTTCAACACCTTCAACCCGAGCGCCGCATCGCCAATGGTGCCCGAAACATAGACGTCATCGCCTGCCTGGGCGCCGCCCTTGCGGAGCAGGTGGTCGGGATGCACTTCATGAATCCGGTTCCGGTCATGAAGCTCGTGGAACTGGTGCGCGGCATCGCAACGGAGGATTTCACCTTCGAAGCCGCGAAGGCCTTCGTCGTCAGCCTCGACAAGACGGTGACGGTGGCGGAGGATTTTCCCGCCTTCATCGTCAACCGCATCCTGCTGCCGATGATCAACGAGGCGATCTACGTGCTGTACGAGGGGGTGGGCTCGGTCGAGGCGATCGACACGGCCATGAAGCTCGGCGCCAACCATCCGATGGGGCCGCTGCAGCTGGCGGACTTCATAGGACTGGATACCTGCCTCTCGATCATGCAGGTGCTGCACGACGGGCTGTCGGATTCCAAGTACCGCCCCTGCCCGCTGCTCGTGAAGTATGTCGAGGCGGGCTGGCTCGGTCGCAAGGCCGGCCGCGGCTTCTACGATTACCGCGGCGAGAACCCCGTCCCCACGCGCTAAATCTCTTAGGCTCGGAATGGCTATTGGGGCCGCGGCGGACTGCCGCGGCCGGACCGGTCAGTGGAGCGGCTGCCTCAGGTCATTCGAATCGTAGGCCTGGACGTGGGTCAATTCGATGCGGTTGCGGCCGCCGTTCTTGGCCTGGTAGAGGCGCCGGTCGGCGATGCGGTAGAGTTCGACGAATTCGAGCTGGTCCTCGAAGCTCACCCCGCCGACGCTGACAGAGAGTGGATGGCGCGTGCCGCGCGGCCGGAACGACATCTCATTGACGGCCCGGCGGATACGCTCTGCGACCGACACGGCATTCTCCTGGCTGGCGCCGGGCAGGAACACCCCGAACTCCTCGCCGCCCAGGCGGCCGACGAGATCCCCCTTGCGGACCTGACCGCGAATCTCGGCGGCGATGATGCGCAGCGCCTCGTCGCCATGGTCATGGCCGTAGGTATCGTTGATCGCCTTGAAGTGATCGGCATCGATGATGAGCAACGCGCCCTTGATCCGCCTGGACTTGCCGCCGTGCTCGCCGAGCTGCTGGTCCACCTTCTCGGAGAAGCTTCCCCGGTTGAGGCATGCCGTCAGGCTGTCGGTGGAGGCCACCACGCCGAGGCGCTGGTTGGCGATGCCGAGTTCGCGCAGCTTCATTACCAGAAACAGCAGAATAGGGCCTGCCAGGATGATCGAAAGCGCCACCGCGCCGGCGAATCCGTGCGTGAACTGCAGATCCCCAAACCCCGACTGCCATAGGTACTGGTAGCCGGTCGAGACGAAGACGCTCCACAGAGTTCCCAGGACAGTCCAGCGAAACAGCCTCGAAGCTGCAAGCCGTGACAAACTGAGATCGAACACACCTTTTAATGCCTCTGGCATCGCTGCATACCCCCACTGAACGAGACTTCCCGCAAGATAAGGAACGCCGATGAACACCCGATTAGCGATTCGGAAAGGTTTTGATCCGTGCCACTAACCGGCGGTTAAGCAGTTCAGCGCGTACGGCATGGGCATGGATCCGGCCGGGGGCAGAGTGGCCGGAAAATCCCGCCTGAGAGGGTGTTCCGGAACCGTCACTCGCGACGGTAGAGGAGCCAGTTCTTGGAATTCTTGAGGTCAGGAAGGGAGGAATAGAGCGTGGTCTGGTTGCGGCCGTTTGCCTTCGACATGTAGAGGGCGCGGTCGGCCTTGGCATAGAGATCCTCGGGGTTCTTGGCCATGGAACCCATGCAGATGCCGACGGAGACGGTGACGGCGCCGCCAATGGCTCCGATCTGGCCGTTCAGGGGAACTAGCTTCTCGATCGCGGTCCGTAGGTTTTCTGAGAAGTCGAACACGGCGGACTCGGTCAGACTTTCCACGATGACGGCGAACTCCTCGCCGCCGGTCCGCGCGACGGTCATGTTCGGCGAGGCTGCCGTGCGGATCAGGCTCGCTACGTGCTGGATGATCTTGTCGCCGACGGGATGGCCGTAGCGGTCGTTGATCTGCTTGAACCGGTCGATGTCCAGGATCATCAAGGCGCTGAAGACCGCCTTCTTCGCGTCGTCGTAGACCTGCCCGATCGCCTTGTCGAAGGCACGGCGGTTGAAGAGCTGCGTCATCGGATCCGTATCGGCAAGCCGCTTGTACTCCTCGAGCTTGGTCTTGACCTCCTCGAGTTCCGCCGACTTGTCGATCATGGCATTCACGAAATGTCTGCCCTGTTCCACCTTGGATTCGGTGGCGGACGACATGATTCCGGCGATGCGCTGCAGGATTTCCTGGGTGACCACATCCCGCTTGCGCAGCCCGTCCGAGCTCTGGGTCAGGATCGAACCGTACCGCTCGAGCTGGAGCCTCTCCTTGTCGAAGAGGATCATGACCTCCTCGACCTTGTTGGCGATCTGCTCGCGCACGTTGTCGACGAACAACTGGTTGCTCGTCTGTATGAAGTACTTGACGCTGAGGCGGTCGAGGTCTTCCTGCCGCGGCCGGTTTCCGAGCGCGCCGAGATCGGCGTTCAACGCAGGGTTGGAGCCCGCGAAGACCTCGTAGTAGATTTCGTAGTTCCTGGGAGAACCCACGACGCCCATGGCGCGCATGGCGAGCGCAATCTTCGTCGCGATATCGGAAACCGGAGCGGTAGGAGCGTTACCGCCCGACGACCTTGCACTGGAGACCTGCGTATTCATCCGACCTCACTGCGAATGCCACGCGAAAACCGCCATCGGCGGAGGAATATCCACCGTTCGGCCCCACATCCCGTCGAGGACGGAACATGTTCTGCGCGTCGACACAGGTCCCCACCCACCAGGTCCCTTGCTGCAAATGACGTTAAGGTAAGCTGCCTAATTCTCCGTTAAACGGCACGAAGATATCGCCGGAGGGGAATTGGGATATAAACGCTCAGGTTGCGAACGGCTCAGACCTTCAGCGGCTTGGACACTCTTTCCTCCTCCCCGAACACGCGGAGGTAGCGGGCGATCGCCGCCGGGTCCCCCGTCGCCTTCTCCGGATTGTCGGAGAGTTTCACGGCCGGCCGGCCGTTCGCCTCGCTGACCTTGCACACGATGGAGATCGGCTTGAGTCCCTCGATCTCGACCGGCGCGCATCCCTCGAAGTCGTTGGTGAGGTTCGTACCCCAGCCGAAGGCCATGCGGACCTTACCGTGGAAGTGATGGTAGGCCTTCTCGATCGTCTCCACGTCGAGCCCGTCGGAAAAAACGATGAGCTTCTCGCGGGGGTCGCGGCCATGCTCCTTCCACCAGGAAATGATCCGCTCACCACCCTCTATCGGCGGCGCGCTGTCGGGGCGGAAGCCCGTCCAGTCGGCGACCCAGTCGGGCGCGTGGCGCAGGAAGGAGGCCGTACCAAACGTATCCGGCAGGACGATCAGCAGGTTTCCGCCATAATAGCGGTTCCAGTCCTGGAGCACCTTGTAGGGTGCGGCAATCAGCGCCTCTTCACCGTCGGTCAGCGCGGCGAGCACCATCGGCAGTTCGTGCGCGTTGGTTCCGAGTGCCTCGAGGTCGGTGTCCATGGCGAGCTTGACGTTGCTGGTTCCCGTCAGCGCGGAACCCAGGCCTTCCTTGAGAGCCTCGACGCACCAGCGCTGCCACAGGAAGGAATGCCTCCGGCGGGTACCGAAATCCGAAATGCGCAAGTCGGGGAGTTTCTGCAGCCGCTCCACCTTCGACCACATGCGCGCCTTGGCGCGGGCGTAGAGGACGTCGAGCGTGAACGGCCCCATGGACTTCATCGCCGCGCGCGACCGCAATTCGTTGATGATCGCCAGAGCGGGGATTTCCCACATGCTGGTTTCCTTCCACTTTCCGTGGAAGTGCAGTTCGAACTGCCCGTCGCGGCGCGCGAGTTCATATTCGGGAAGCTGGAAATCCGCCAGCCACGCGAGGAACTCGGGCTGGAATATCTGCTTGCTGCCGTAGAAGGTGTTGCCCGCCAGCCAGATCATCTCTTTCTTCGACATGCGCAATGTGCGGGCATGGTCGAGCTGCTCGCGCAGCTGGCCTTCGTCGATCGCGTCGGAAAGGCGGACCGAATGGGTCCTGTTGATCAGCGAGAAGGTGGCGTTCACCTCCGGATAGAGACCCCAGATCATCTGGAGCATCAGGAGCTTGTAGAAGTCGGTGTCGAGAAGGCTGCGGATGATCGGGTCGAGCTTCCACGTATGGTCGTAGACGCGCTTCGCGATGTCGTTCTTCGTCAAGTCAGCATCCTCCCCCGGAGCCGGCGTACGGCGCCCGAACCGCGCGTGCGGTCTAGGACGAATCCGGACATGCGGCAAGGCGCGGCCCGGCGCATCAAGCCGATCCGGCGCGTTCAGCGGGTGTGCAGACGTACTTTTTCGCGAATCTGGGCGAGCGTGAACGGCTTCGGCACCACCTCCACGATGATGTCCCGCAGGTCCGCGGCCTGCTCGCGCTGTTCGGCATAGCCGGTCACGAGCATGATCTTGAGGTCCGGATAGAGGCGGGCCGCGGCCTTGGCCATCTCGATGCCGTCCATGGCGGGCATGCGGATGTCCGAGACCACCAGATCATAGCCGCCATCGAGGCAGCGAATCCGGTCCAGTCCGAGTTCGCCGTCTTCCGCGGTGTCGACGTCATGCCCGTCACGCTCCAGGGCCCGGGCGGCCAGGGTGCGGACGGGTTCGTCGTCCTCGACGATCAGTATCTTGCTCATATCGCTAAAATGCCGTGGAGAATCTTGTGGTTCCGTAAAGCAAGGACGGAAAAGCGCTCAAGCGGCGGCGTCGCCCTTAACGACGCCGACGAACGGCAGTTCGCGGAACGCGTGCGCCACGTCCATGCCGTAGCCGACGACGAAATAGTCCGGGCAGTCGAATCCCACATAGTCGGCCGTGAGTTCGGTCTGGCGGCGGCTGTGCTTGTCCAGCAGGACGGCGATGGCGACGCTGCGGGCGCCGCGCGACAGCATAAGTTCGCGCGTGAACTTCAGCGTCTTGCCGGATTCCAGGATGTCGTCGATCAGGAGGATGTCGCGGCCGGCGACGTCGTTGTCGATGTCGCGCAGCACCTTTACCTCCCCGCTGGTCGTGCCGGTTCCGTAACTGGAGATGAAGATGAACTCGACTTCCGGCGAGGCACCCGCGTCGTGCATGGCGCGGATGAGATCGGCGGCGAAGATGAACGAGCCCTTCAGGATGGAGATCACCAGAAGGTCCTTGTAGTCCTTCGAGGCGATGTCCTTGGCGAGCTCGAGATTGCGCCGCGCGATCGCGGAGGCACTGAAGAGGATCTCGATTTCTTTCCCCCGCACCACCGGCATCGGCCTACCTTTCGCTCATCTTGACGGAAACGCCCGCGACGCCTCCGATCGGGACATCGACGCGGCTGGAAAACCTGACTTCTGCGCCGGGAGCGATTCCCTCTCCCGCCGGGTCGAGGGTGTAGCGGGTCACGCGGCCTCCGTCACCCGTCACCTCGATCAAAAGCGGCGGTACGGCGTGGGCTTCGGTCCCCTGATTGACCACGGCGCCGTCGATGATCAGGAGTCGGCGGCCGCCGTGGCTCTCGACGCGCGAACTGAGCTCGGCGATCCGCAGCCTCTCCTGCTTCGCCCCGAAGGTCGCAAGCAGCGGGCCGGCGAGCGTGTGGCCCCCCGATATCCAGAACGCCGCAAGGGCCAGGACCGCGCCGCAGGTCCAGAAAGCGACACCGCCACGGCGGCTTTGCGGCGCCGCGGGCGGGCCTGCTTCGCGCCGCAGCATGTCCATCCCGGCGACCGATCCTTCGGCGTTCGGCCACGCCACCCGTTCGGTCGCGGTCAGCTCGGTTTCCCGCGCCGACGGTCGCGGCGCCTGTGCTTCGACCGTCTCGAACTCCGCGTCGACGATGTCGTCGCCGGCCGCGCGGACGGATCTTGCATCGCGTTCAACCGTCATGATTTCGCCCGAGACAGGGCGGACTTGTCGTTCGACCATCGGGGCGACCATTGGGGGCGGCAATCCTTTCGCGAATCCCTTACAAGGGGTAAATGGAATTGGTTAACGCTTCGCTGCCCGTCCCACCGCCCGCGACGCGGCGGCGAGCAGCGGCTTTACCCCCCGTTAACCATGCGGCGGGATTCTCGCCGGCTCCGGACCGATCGCGCAAGGACAAGTCGAGGCCGCAGGCAAAGTGATTCGATTCGAAAACGTTGGCCTGAGATACGGGATGGGACCGGAGATCCTTCGCGACATCTCGTTCCAGATTCCGAAGGGATCGTTCCAGTTCCTCAGCGGTCCGTCGGGGGCCGGCAAGACCACGCTGCTCAGGCTGCTCTTCCTCGCGCTCGCGCCGACGCGCGGCCTCATCACCGTGTTCGGCAAGGACCGAACGCTGATCAAGCGGAACGAACTGCCGTATCTGCGCCGCAAGATCGGCGTCGTCTTCCAGGATTTCCGCCTCCTCGACCACATGACCACCTACGAAAACGTGGCCCTGCCGATGCGCGTTCGGGGCCGCGACGAATCGAGCTACCGCAACGACGTCGTCGAACTTCTGAAGTGGGTGGGCCTCGGCGAGCGGATCAACGTGCTCCCGCCGGTGCTCTCGGGCGGCGAGAAGCAGCGTGCGGCGATCGCGCGCGCGCTGATCGAGCAGCCCGAGATCCTGCTCGCGGACGAGCCGACGGGCAACGTGGACCCGACCTTGGCGCGACGGCTGCTGCGGCTTTTCATCGAGCTGAACCGCTCGGGGACGGCCGTGGTCATCGCCACGCACGACCTTCAGCTCATGGACCAGGTCGATGCGCGGCGCATGGTGCTGGCCGAGGGGAGGCTCACCCTGCATGACTGACGCCGCCGCCGCGAGCGGACCCCACACGCCGAAGGACGGGACACTGCGCCGCCGCACGCCCATCGTGCCGCAACGCAGCGTGGCCGGACGGGCTCTCATCATCGTGATCGCGATCATGACGTTCCTGTCGTGCCTGACGCTGGGCGCCGTAACGCTCGTGCGCGACACCGCCGCCGTCTGGCAGACGCAGATCGCCCGCGAAGCCACGATCCAGATCAAGCCCGACGACGGTTTCGACATCGAGCAGGCGCTGGTGGAAGCAAGGGACGTCGCGGCGGGTTTCGCGGGCGTGCGCTACGCCACGATCGTTGACCGCGAGGCGACCGCTCGGCTGCTGGAACCCTGGCTCGGCGCCGGGCTCAACATTGACGACCTTCCGGTGCCGCGCCTGGTCATCGTCACGATCGACGAATCGGCGCCGCCGGATTTCGCCGCGATGCGGAGTTCGCTCGAGGCGGCCGTGGAGAACGTCAGCCTGGACGATCACCGCAACTGGGTCGACCGGCTGATCACCATGGCCCGCACGACGGTCACGATCGGTCTGGCGGTCCTCGTCCTGATGCTGTCGGCGACGATCATGACCGTCGTCTTCGCGACCCGCGGTGCCATGGCGGGCAACGAGCCGGTCATCGAGGTGCTGCATTTCGTTGGGGCCGAATCGGGCTTCATCGCCGCCGAGTTCCGGCGCCATTTCCTCTGGATCGGACTCAAGGGCGCGGCCATCGGCGGGCTGGCCGCGATCATCGTCTTCGTCGCTTTCGCCTGGTGGTCGTCGATGAACCTCGCCACCCCGGAAGCGGACCAGGCGACCGCGCTGTTCGGCAATTTCGCCATCGGCGCGACGGGTTACGCCGGCGTCCTGATCGTTCTGGTCATCGTGGCGGGATTGACGGCCGCGACGTCGCACGCAACCGTCGTGGCTCGGCTGAACCAGATCGAGATCGGCCGCACCGATCATGCATGATCCACGAAGATCGCCACCCGCGGGGCAGAAACCCGGCGATTGTTCGAGCGGACCCGTCAGGCATCTACCGAAAGCCGCAATTGCCGGCTATGTGTTCGACATGGCGAGCGAAACGACGGGCGACGGCGCCGATCGTATAGAAAACCAGGGCAGGAAGCACCCCTCGGGCCGCGGATCGCGCGGGCCGGTGTGGCGCGCAGCACTCGTTTGTCTCGCCGCCGTCTCGGTCTGCTTCGTGGTGGGATTCGGCTGGTTCGCCAACAGCGTCAGCCTCCTGAAGACACCCGCCGACCCGCCGGAGGCCGACGCCATCATCGTTCTCACCGGCGGTCAGTTCCGCCTGGACGCGGCGATCGATCTGCTGAGGTCGGGCAAGGGACAGCGGCTGCTGATCAGCGGCGTGAACCCAGTGGCGCGCGATGCCGAGTTGCGCGAGGTGACGGGGCTCGACGAGGCGCTCTTCGCCTGCTGCGTCGACATCGATCGCGCGGCGATCGACACGATCGGCAACGCGACCGAGAGCGCCAAGTGGGTTCGCGAGCACGCCTACCGCTCGGTGATCCTGGTCACCAACAACTACCACATGCCGCGCAGCCTGCTCGAGATGCGCCGGCTGCTCGGCGAGACCGAACTCCAGCCATACCCGGTAGTCAACAGCCGGCTGGACGACGGCGACTGGCTGATGAAGCCGGATGCCGTGCGGGTGCTGTTCACCGAATATACCAAGTTCCTGACGGCGATGGCCCGCAGCGTCCTCATCACCAGCGATGCGCACCCGAAGATCGCATCCTCGAACATGAGCGGGAATTGACGCGCAGGCCGCTGTTCCCCTGAGCCCGGGCCGGTGTTACCAACCGCACGAACGAACCGAACCGGGCGTCTTCCATGATTGTTCTGCGATCGCTGGCATTCAACATCGCCTTCTATGTCAGCCTCATCCTCCAGATGATCTTCTGGACGCCCTTCTACTTCATCTCGCCGCGCCACATCGCCTGGTTCGTGCCGAAGTTCTGGTCGCGCTCCAGCATGTGGTTGCAGACCGCCATCGTCGGCACGAAGTTCGAGATCACCGGACTGGAGAACCTACCGGAAGGCTCCTTCATCCTGGCGCCGAAACACCAGTCGTTCTGGGACGCCATCGCCTTCTTCCCGTATCTGAAGGATCCGCTCTACATCCTGAAGCGGGAGCTGATGTGGATCCCCTTCTTCGGCTGGTACATCGCCAAGATGCGCATGATCCCGGTCAATCGCGGCAAGCGCTCGGCGGCGCTGAAGGCCGTGACAGAGGCGACGCGCCGTGAGTTCGCCCGCAACCCCCGCCAGCTGATCATATATCCGGAAGGAACCCGCCGCGCGCCCGGCGCGGAGCCGAGCTACAAGTGGGGCATCGTCGAGCTCTACGCCGAACTGGGCATCCCGGTGGTGCCGGTCGCCCACGTCGCCGGGCTTTACTGGCCGCGGCGCAAGTTCATGCGCTATCCCGGCACCATCAAGGCCCGCTTCCTGCCGCCGATACCGGCGGGACTGGGCAAGGAGGAATTCATGAAGCGTCTGATCGGGCAGACGGAAGCGGCGGTGGACGAACTGCTGATCGACGCCGCCGAAGGACCCGACGCCCCGCCCCTGCCGCACACCGCGCTCGAACGGCTGGAACAGCTCGGGCGCCGTCCTCCTGCGCCGTCGGCAGCGTGAGGCGGACACGATGTCCGGCGCGCGACGACTGACCACGATCGGCTTCGATGCCGACGACACGCTGTGGCAGAACGAGCAGTTCTTCCGCATGACGGAACGGCGCTTTGCCGAACTGCTCGCCGATTACGCCGATCCCGATCATCTTTCCGAGCGGCTGCTGGAGGCGGAGCGGCGGAATCTCGGCGTCTACGGCTTCGGCATCAAGGGCTTTACCCTTTCCATGATCGAAACCGCAATCCAGGTGACGGAGGGCCGGGTGCCGGCCGACGTGATCGAAAAGATACTCGGCGCCGGGCGCGAGATGCTGTCGCATCCGGTCGAGACCCTGCCGCATGCCAGGGAGGCGCTGGAGAAGATCGCGGAGAGCCATCGCATCCTCCTTATCACCAAGGGCGACCTCTTCGACCAAGAGAGGAAGCTGGCGCAGTCCGGCCTCGGCGACCTGTTCGACGGGGTCGAGATCGTCAGCGACAAGAAGCGCCAGACCTACGAGCGCATCTTCGCCGCGCACGGGGATGGCCCGCAGCGCGCAATGATGGTGGGCAATTCGCTCAAGTCCGACGTGGTGCCGGCGATCGAAGCCGGCGGCTGGGGCGTGCACGTGCCGCACGAACTCACCTGGGTGCTGGAACATGTCGAGCCACCGACAAGCGCGCCCCGCTTCCGGGCGATCGAACATCTCGGCGAACTTGCCGGGATCGTCGAAGAGATCGGCTGACCGGGGAAGGCAGGCGGTTGATCCGAGCGCTGATAATCGACGTCGACGGCGTGCTGGTCACGGGCCGGCCGGAAGACGGCCGGAACTGGGCCGCCGATCTCGAACGGGACTTGGGGGTGAACGCGGCCGACCTGCAGCGGGAATTCTTCGCTCGGCATTGGGACGACATCATCGTCGGGCGCGCGAAGCTTTCGGAGCGCCTTTCACCGTCGCTCGCGAGGATCGCTCCGCATGTTTCGTGCGACCGGCTCATCTCTTACTGGTTCGAGAAGGATTCCCGGCTGGACTCCGCGATCCTGAACGACGTTGCTGCCTGCCGGGCCACCGGACTGAAGATCTGCCTGGCAACGAACCAGGAGCACATGCGGGCCGCATATCTGATGAATGTCCTGGGACTGGCAGAACGCGTCGACGGCATCTTCTACTCCGCCGATCTGGGCTGCCGAAAGCCCGAACAACAGTTCTTCCGCCGGATCGAGGCCTCGACCAGCCTGTCTCCGGAAGAACTCCTGCTGGTGGACGACACACCCGCGAACGTCGATGCCGCCAGGGACGCCGGCTGGAATGCCGTTCAGTGGAGCCGCGATCTCTCCCTTTCCGCGATTCTGGCCGACTTTCGCTAGTCGTTGGCGCCGCCCGGCCGGATCTGCGCAGACGGAAGCCGCCGGGCCACATCTTCCAGCCAGTGGTCGCGGATGCCGAGGGCCTTAAGGTGCTCGACCGTGTTGAGAACGTATTCCTCGTTCGGGCCGGAACGCCCGACCGCGCCGTTCACCCGGTTCGCGGCGTCTTCTGCGGCGAGCGCGCCGGCGTATTGTTCGTGCCGTCGATCCACCACGTAGGACACGCCCCGGACGCGCTCTCCCGTCTGCAGTGTCAACGGCACCAGCCGCTCGCGATAGACGTTTGTCACCAGTTCGCGCTCGCGCAGATAGGCCATCACCTCGTCGCGCAGGTCGCCGGGAACGCGAAAGGCGAGCCCGATGCAGGAGCCGCCGCGGTCGAGGCCAAGCACGAGGCCCGGTCGTTCCGGCGAGCCGCGATGCACGAAGGAGCGCACGCAGAGCGCGCGCCGGAAGCCATGGAGGCGGGCGCGGACGGTTTCCGTATGGGCGAATCCGGGCCGCCAGATCAGCGAGCCGTAGCCGAACACCCAAAAATCGCCCATATGCAGACACCTGATCGACCGTGAAACCGGGGCGGCCCGGCGGACGAGGGTTAGCGAGGGCAAACCGATGGCGTCAAGGGAAAGGCCGGCGAGGGGCTACAGCCGCAGGTTTGCCTGGCTGGCGATCGCCATCGTCGCCGTCATCGGGCTCTATACCGCCGGCTGGTTCTACATGGCCTCACTCCTCGACGCGGAGGCCGGCAAGGCGATCGCCCGTATCGAGCGCGACGGCGGCGTGGCACTCTGCGCCAACCGGGAAGCGCGGGGCTATCCCTTCCGCATCGGTCTCTTCTGCGACCGGATCGGCGTCACCGATGCAAAAGGCAATGTGGAGGTCAGGGGCGAGGGCCTGAGGACCGCCGCGCAGGTTTACGATCCGTTCAGGATCATCGGAGAGCTCGACGCGCTCCATATCGGCTACCCCGGCCGCCAGCCGGGGGTGAGCGCCAGCGCCAGCGACATGCGGTTCAGCGCGTCGGTGGCGCAGCCCCTGCCCGAACGCGCATCCATTACCATGCGCGCGATAGCCGTGGACGCCGACCCGGAAGGCAACGATCTGCCCGTCACCGTCAAGGCCGCGACGGGCGCGGCCCACATGCGGCGCAACTCCGGCGACGTCGACGTCGCTATGGAGGCGCGCCACGTCAGCATCGTACCGGCGGGGATGGACGAAGCCATCCTGTT
>CATMOC010000052.1 GCA_950071955.1 uncultured Mesorhizobium sp.
TGCCGCCGTATATTGTCGCAAACGCGCCCCAATTCTGGCAAACGCTCCGGATGTCGGTGCGTGGCGCGGCAGCATTCGCCATAAGCCCGGTTCCAATGCGGCGCCCACGTGGCTCGGGAGATTTCTTACATGGCTCTGATGCGAGTTCCGGTTTCATTCCGAAAGGCTACGCTTGGCGCCTTCGCAGTGTCCGCCGTGATGGGGCTGGCGCTTCCGGCCGCTCCCGCCTTCGCCCAGACGCAAGGTCCCGCATCGGTGGCCGATCTCGCCGAGAACCTGCTCGAGGCAGTGGTCAACATATCGACCTCGCAGAACTCGCCGGGCGGAGGTTCGGGCAACGTGCCGATGCCAGACCTTCCTGAAGGCTCTCCCTTCCAAGACTTCTTCGATGAGTTCTTCCAGAACCGCCAAGGCGACGGCATGCCTCGGCGCGTGCAGTCTCTCGGCTCGGGCTTCGTGCTCGACGCAGCGGAGGGCATCGTGGTCACCAACAATCACGTCATTGCCGACGCCGACGAAATCGAGGTGAACTTCTCCGACGGGTCCAAGCTGAAGGCGGAACTGGTCGGCAGGGACACCAAGACCGACCTGGCGGTTCTGAAGGTCGATCCGACCAGGAAGAAGCTGAAGGCCGTTTCATTCGGAGATTCCGATGCCATCCGGATCGGCGACTGGGTCATGGCGATCGGCAACCCGTTCGGGCTCGGCGGATCGGTGACGGTCGGCATCGTGTCCGCTCGCAACCGAAACATCAATGCCGGACCCTACGACGACTTTATCCAGACGGATGCCGCCATCAACCGCGGCAATTCCGGCGGCCCGCTCTTCAACATGGAGGGCAAGGTGATCGGCATCAACACGGCGATTATCTCACCTTCCGGCGGCTCCATCGGCATCGGCTTCTCCATCCCCGCCCGCCTGGCAGAGAACGTCATCTCGCAACTGCGCGAATTCGGCGAGACGCATCGCGGCTGGCTCGGCGTGCGGATCCAGCCGGTTACAGACGACATAGCGGAGAGCCTCGGGATGCCGAACGCAAAGGGCGCGCTCGTCGCCGGCATCATCAAGGGTGGCCCGGTCGACAACGGCGTCATCCAGCCTGGCGACGTGATCACCATGTTCGACGGCAAAGAGATCGAAAGCATGCGCGACCTGCCGCGCATCGTAGCCGACAGCCCGGTCGGGCAGGCCGTCGAGGTCGTCATCATCCGAAAGGGTGAGCAGCAGACCGTCGAGGTGACGCTCGGACGGCTCGAGGACAGCGAACAGCTCGCCTCGGACGAAAGCGGCGGCGAAGATGGTCAGGGTCAGGAAGAGGACGCGCTGGCGACTGCGTCGGTGCTCGGAATGACGGTCGGCGAACTCGACGACGAAACGCGCGCGCGCTTCGAGATATCGCCGGACGTTTCCGGCGTCGTCATCACCGAAGTGGCGGAGAACTCCGCCGCCGCCGAAAAGGGCGTCAAGGCCGGCGAGGTGATTACGGAGATTGCGCAGGAATCGGTCTCGTCACCGCAGGACGTGGTCGACCGGATCACCGCGCTGAGGGAGCAGGGCCGCCGCAACGCGCTTCTGATGCTTGCGTCCAAGACCGGCGAACTGCGCTTCATCACCCTGCGGATGGATTGAGTTGGAGCGCGGCGTGAAGCAAACCGCGCAACCATCTTTGTGAATGCGGGAAAGGCGGCTCAGCGGGCCGCCTTTTTCCTTTCGCGCCACGCGCTGCGCGTCAGGCCGTAGAAGATGTGCCGCTTCAGATGCGGGTGCGTGTCGGGGACTTTCGGATGATCGAAGTCCCGGGCCGCGTCGGGCCGCATGCCGAGGCGCCGCATTACCGCGGTCGAACGGTCATTGTTCCAGACCGCGAAGGAGACGACCTCGTCGAGATCGAGTTCCTCGAACCCGAAGGCGAGCAAGGCTTCGCCGGCTTCGGTGACGAGGCCCTTTCCCCAGAACTCCGGTGCCAGACGCCAGCCGATCTCGATGGTGTCGGCCGGCAGGACGGGCTCCAGCCCGGCGGGATTCAGGCCCGCGAAGCCGATCGCCTGACCCGTTGCGGCGAGTTCGAGGGCTGTGAAGCCGTAGCCCTGTGCCGCGATCCGGGCCCGCAGCCGTTCCATGAAGTCGTCAGCTTCCTGCCTGCTCCGGCGGAACGGGAAGAAGGTCATCACAGCGTCGTCGGAGTTGATGCGGAAAAACAGCTCGCGGTCCCGGTCCTCCCAGTTGCGGAGGATGAGCCGTTGCGTGCGCAATGCCCTCATGCGGCGAAGTCGTCGCGCCCGTAGCCCTGGAGATAGAGCAGGGCGGTCAGATCGCCGTGATCGATGCGGAAGCGGGCCTGCTCGGCCACCGAGGGCTTTGCATGGAGGGCGACACCTATGCCGGCCAGGCGCAGCATGTCGAGGTCGTTGGCGCCGTCGCCCACGGCCAGCGCATCGTCGGTTGTAATGCCCAGCCGCTCGCATGCGGCACGCAACGCCGTCGCCTTCGCCTCGCGCCCCAGCACGGGTTCGGCGACCGCGCCGGTCAGCTTTCCGTCCTCGTGAAGCAGCGTGTTCGCCTGATGCTCGTCGAATCCGAGTTTCGCCGCCACGGGACCGGTGAACATGGTGAAGCCGCCCGATACCAGAGCGGTCCACGCGCCGTGCCGCTTCATCGTCGTGACCAGCTCAAGCCCGCCCTTTGCCAGCGTGATGCGCCCCGCGATCACCGCGCCAATGACGGGAAGGGGCAGACCCTTCAGCAGCGCCACCCTTTCCCGCAAGGCGGGCTCGAACGCGATCTCGCCGTTCATCGCCCGCGCCGTGATGGCGGCAACGTGTTCCTTGAGCCCGATTTCGGCCGCGAGTTCGTCGATGCATTCCTGGTCGATCATGGTGGAATCCATGTCGGCGACGAGCAACCGCTTGCGCCGCGAATCCTCCCTCTGGACCGCGACGTCGACCGGCAAGCCGGCGAGTGTGTCGCGCAGCACCGTTTCGGCCTCTGCCGGGGCGAAGCCATTCGGCAGGGGGATATCGCAGGCGATACCCTCGGACAGCCAGCGGCATCGGCTTGCACCAATCGCTCGCGTCGCGGTATGCGCGATACCGGCTGAGACGGCCGCAGTCTCAGGGCTGGAGATGATGGTGGCAACGAATGACACGGGAGGAGAAGCTCCGGAGATCGGCCCGGGGCCGCTGAAGGACGCGATCCTGATAGCGGGACCGACCGCCAGCGGCAAGTCGGCGCTGGCGCTGGCCGTCGCGAAGGCCACGGGCGGCGAAATCGTCAATGCGGATTCCATGCAGGTCTACGCGGTCCTGCGCATCCTGACCGCGCGGCCTGGCGAGGCCGAACTCGCGCAGGTGCCCCACCACCTCTACGGCCATGTCGAGCCTGACCGGAGATATTCGACCGGCGCCTGGCTGCGCGACGTCGCGGCGCTGCCGAGGCAAACCGCCGGCCAGCGCAAGCGCTATATCTTCACGGGAGGGACGGGGCTCTACTTCCGCGCGATGACCGAGGGGCTGTCCGAAATGCCGCCGGTCCCCGCCGAAATCCGCGACAAGTGGCGCGAACGGCTGCTTCACGAAGGAGCCGATGCACTTCACCGGATGCTATGCGAGATGGACGCGGGGTCCGGCGAGCGCATTCGCCCCGCGGACGGGCAGCGCATCGTGCGTGCGCTGGAAATCCTGGAAGCGACCGGGCGTACGATCGGCGAATGGCAGTCGAGGCCGGGCAGGCCTCTGGTTGACAGGTCGTCCGTTCAAATGTTCGTGATCGATCCGGACCGAACCGCGCTACGCGCCCGGATCGATGGCCGATTCGAACGTATGATGGAGGCGGGCGGCCTCGACGAGGTACGGCGGTTGCTTGACCTCGGACTCGATCCCGCGCTCCCGGCGATGAAGGCGATCGGCGTTCCCGAACTTGGCGGGTTTCTGCGGGGGGAGGTCTCTCTCGATGAGGCGGTGGCGCGTGCGAAGGCAGCCACGCGGCAGTACGCCAAGCGTCAGGCAACCTGGTTTCGGACGCAGTTCGGGCCCGAATGGCGAAAGATCCAAATGCCGTCGATATCCGAAAACCCTGATTTACCTTTGACAGTCTAGAAGTCGCCACGTCTTTGACGTTCACTTCTTATTCGCGCGTGAGTTGTAGTTATTAACGCGCCCGTAATTCAGACCGTGCGACCATGCTCCGAGCTTGATAGGGGTCAGATGCGCTTCCATAAATCGGAGACGGCATTCTTCGTGTTCGTCGCGCTGATTCTGGTATCAGGCGTGCTGACCGTCTACGCCTATCATTCCCTAGGCGACTACAGCTTCGACTACGGTCCGCACGCGCACACGCTCACCGTCGTGCGGCTACTTTTCGGTTCCGCCGTACTCACGGCGACCGCGCTTACCTTTGGGATGTTCTTCATCTACCCACTGATCCGCACGCAGGTGAGGGAGGAAGGCAAGCTCAGGGCCATGACCGAAACCTTGAGCGCGCGTTCGCAGACCCTCGAGCACGCGGCGCTGACCGACAGCCTCACCGGCATGCAGAACAGGCGCTATTTCGACGATGCGCTTCGCGAATACCTGCAGGAGTTCAAGCGCATCAACAAACCGGTCGGCCTCGTCATCCTCGACCTGGACCACTTCAAGACCGTGAACGACACGCATGGCCATGACGTCGGCGACGAGGTGCTCAAAGTCGTGGCGAACTGCCTGCGCGACTTCACCCGCCACCACGACGTCGCCGCGCGGCTGGGGGGCGAGGAGTTCGCGGTGGTGGCGCCCAACATGGACAAGGAATCGCTGACGAAGCTCGCCGAGCGCATCCGTCTCGCCATAGCGCAGCTCTCGGTCAGTACGGGCAACGTGACGCTACGGGTGACGACCAGCGTCGGGCTTGCGGTGTGGGATCGGAAAGAAAGTGCCGAGGACTTCTTCCGGCGCGCGGACCGGATGCTCTACCAGGCGAAGCGAATGGGCCGCAACCGCGTCTGCGCCTGAGGCTCTCCGCAGTCGACACCATGCGCGTCGCCATCGGCCGCCATTTGGCCATGCGGCGGGAGCCGTGCGCAATTGCCCACCGGCTACAGCGGTCAGTTGGTTCGGACAGGATGGCGGAAGGTGTTTAGTCCCTGTTCTGCCTGAAGCTGCCATCGCCGAAGCGGCGAAGAGGGCGCCGTTCGGGCGTTTCGGGACGTTGCGGCAGCGGCATCTCGAATTCTGCGACGGGACGCTTGAGAAGGGGGCTCTGCTCTCCGAAGAAGGAGGGGTCCGTTTCCGGATCCGCGCCCAGCGCCGGCCGGTCGATGCGGCGCATGCTCTCGATGATGGACGCAAGGTCTACCTCATCGTCCAGCGCCGCCTCTCCGATGGTGGCATCCGCATGTGCGCCCGGGATCAGCGACTGGTCGAGTTCCTCGAACTTCAGGCGCATGGGTGTCGCCACCGCCTCGCCGAAGGCGATCGCCTCCCGCTGTCCCATCGACGACAGGAACGCGAGAGTGGATGCTGAGGAGTCCGCAATCGCCGAACGGATGATGTCCTGGTCACGGTCGTTGGCGAGACGCATCGCGAAGACCGTCGAGCACTGCGACAGGATTGTCGGGTCCAGTTCTCCCGGGCGCTGCGTGACGACCCCGAGATAACAGCCGTACTTGCGTCCCTCCTTGGCGATGCGGGCCAACGCATGCCGCGTCGGCGCGAAGCCCAGCCTGTGGTCGGACGGCATGTAGCGGTGGGCTTCCTCGCAGACCACGAGGAGCTTCAGCTTGCCCTGGCTGCCCTGGGCGAGATCGAATGCAAGCCTTGCAAGCACCGAGCAGACGGAATTGACGACCTCGGAGGGCATGCCCGCCAGCTGGAAGCACATGACCGGTTTGCCGTTATGCGGCACGCGGAAGATCTTGCCGATCGCCTCGTGGATGTTGTCTTCGATGATGTGCGAGCCGAACATGAAACGGAAGGCGGCATCGTTCACCACGCTCTCGATGCGCCCCCTCAGGGACTTCAGTGCGGGCCGTTCGGCCTTGGACTCCAGCATGCCCATACGCTCATCGATCAGGCGCAGGATGTCGGACATGCGATAGGGAATTGGCGTGTCGGCGGTGATCGATCCCATGTCGGATGAGCGGCGCAGCCTGAGGCCGCCGCCCGGGTTGCGGTAGTTGACCTTGGCGACCGGAATGAGGTCGCGGAGGATGTCGATCTCCTCCACGACGTTGTCGCGGCCCCTGAACAGGACCTCGGTCAGCTCCTCCAGGCGGAACAGCCAGAACGGCAGGTCGAGCGTCGTCTGGTCGAGACGCGCGGCCTTGGATTTGAAGGCGACGTAGAACTCGTTGTGCGGGTCGAGGATCAGAATGCGCAGGTCCGGCCTCTCCTCGATCGCCTTGTGTAGTAGCAGCGAGACCGCGGTCGACTTTCCGACGCCTGTGGTGCCGACGATCGCGAAATGCCGGTTCAGCATCGACTCGACCGAGATTCGCGCGCTGATGTTTGCGTTCTGGGACAGACATCCGATGGACACGGATTTTCGCCCGGCAAGCTGATACACGGCCTCGAGGTCGCGCACGCGGATCTGGTGGGCGATCGCACCGATGTTGGGATAGGTCGTGATGCCCCGGTCGAAGATCGGCTTCCTGGTGCCTTCCTCGTCGCGAACCTCGCCTATCAGTTCCAGGTGAACCTTGATGGGGTTGTGGGAATCCTCGAGCCAGATGCCGGACGGCATCTCGATCGAGGAAACCAGGCCGACGAGGCGTGAATGACCGGTGTTGACGGAGATCAGTTTTCCGATGTTCCACAGGTTCGTCGGCGCGCCTTCGGCGGCGTCGGCATAGGAAGCGATGCTCGCGCGCGCGCCATCGCAGTTGATGACGCGGCCGAGCATGCGCGCATCGGGCTGCCTGGGGTCACGGCGATCCTGAGCCGTAGACTCTCCGCGTGCTCCGTCCTCGGCATACATCTCAAGCATCCCCGTCTTTTTCTCTTCGTTTTAAAGGCAGGACTAACATAGTGGGGTTAAGGACGCGTGAGAGTGGATGGTTCACGGCGGGTAAACGCATCCGTCGTGGATATACGGCGGGCTATCGCAGCCGCATTTTCTGCGTTGACAGGACGAACCATTGCACCTTAATGTCCGCGCCCATGACGACAGGGATCATTCTCGTAGTAGGCGCGCGGATGGGCAGGGCGGTGTAACCGCCGGGCGACAGCACCCCATGCGCGACACACAGGCTCCTCCGGGGGCCTTTTTTATTGCTCGAAACGGAACTAGACGCCTTCAATCGCCCCGCAGGGCGGACAGCAACGGGAACAGGACGATGAACAAGGCTCAGAGCGAGACCGGTCGGCGCGAAATGACGGGAGCCGAGATGGTCGTGCAGGCGCTGATCGATAATGGGGTCAAGCACATCTTCGGCTATCCCGGCGGGGCGGTTCTTCCGATCTACGACGAATTGTTCCAGCAGGAAGAAGTGCAGCACATCCTCGTCCGTCACGAGCAGGGCGCCGGCCACGCTGCCGAAGGCTACGCCCGTTCCACCGGAAAGGCGGGCGTGATGCTCGTCACCTCGGGTCCGGGCGCCACCAACGCGGTGACACCGCTGCAGGACGCGCTGATGGATTCCATCCCACTCGTCTGCATTACCGGGCAGGTTCCGACGTCGCTGATCGGATCGGACGCATTCCAGGAGTGCGACACGGTCGGGATCACGCGGCCCTGCACCAAGCACAACTGGCTGGTGAAGGACGTCAACGAACTGGCCGGCATCCTGCACGAGGCCTTCCACATCGCCACGACGGGGCGCCCGGGTCCGGTGGTCGTCGACGTGCCGAAGGACATCCAGTTTGCCAGGGGCATCTACACGCCGCCGCAGACCGCGCCGCGCACGTCCTACCAGCCCAAGATGCAGGGCGATCTGGAAGCGATCAAGGCCGCCGTGGCGCTGATGGCGACGGCCAAGAGGCCGGTGATCTATACGGGCGGCGGCGTCATCAATTCCGGACCCGAAGCCAGCCACCTGCTGCGCGAACTGGTGGACCTGACCGGCTTCCCGATCACCTCGACGCTGATGGGGCTCGGCGCCTATCCGGCGAGCGGCAGGAAATGGCTCGGCATGCTCGGCATGCACGGCACCTACGAGGCCAACATGGCCATGCACGACTGCGACGTGATGCTGTGCCTCGGCGCGCGCTTCGACGACCGCATTACCGGCCGCATCAATGCCTTCTCGCCGAACTCGAAGAAGATCCACGTCGATATCGATCCGTCGTCGATCAACAAGAACGTTCGCGCCGACGTGCCGATCATCGGCGATGTCGGCCGCGTGCTGGAGGACATGGTTCGGCTGTGGCGCGCGACCGTGCGGCAGGACAAGAGCGCGCTGCATCCCTGGTTCGAGCAGATCGAGCGCTGGCGCGCCCGCGACTGCCTCGCTTATCGACCTAACGACGACGTCATCATGCCGCAGTACGCCATCCAGCGGCTCTACGAGGCGACGAAGGATCGCGATACCTACATCACCACCGAAGTCGGGCAGCACCAGATGTGGGCCGCCCAGCACTACGGCTTCGAGAAGCCGAACCGCTGGATGACTTCGGGCGGACTGGGCACGATGGGCTACGGGCTGCCGGCGGCGCTGGGCGTGCAGATCGCGCATCCGGAAGCGCTGGTCATCGACATCGCCGGCGATGCCTCGGTGCAGATGACGATCCAGGAGATGAGCGCGGCCGTCCAGTTCGACGCGCCGATCAAGATCTTCATCCTGAACAACCAGTACATGGGCATGGTGCGCCAGTGGCAGCAACTCCTGCACGGCAACCGGCTGTCGCATTCCTATACCGAGGCGATGCCCGACTTCGTGAAGCTGGCGGAAGCCTATGGCGGCCACGGCATCCGCTGCGAGAAGCCGGGCGAACTCGACGATGCCATCGCCGAGATGATCGAGGTAAGGAAGCCGGTGCTCTTCGACTGCCGGGTGGCGACGCTCGCCAACTGCTTTCCGATGATCCCATCGGGCAAGGCGCACAACGAGATGCTGCTGCCCGACGAGGCAACCGACGAGGCGGTGGCGAACGCAATCGACGCCAAGGGCAGGGAACTGGTGTGATTTGATGCCGTCGACCCACCCATTCGTCGTGATGCAGGATCGCTATTCGGGTGTCTATTCCGGTGGCGGCTGGCTGGCCATCACCTGTGCTACAGACCTGACGGAGGAGGGGGTGACGCGCGCCGATTTCTGCCTGATGTCGGACGATGGACCGTTGGGCTCCGACGTTGACGCTTCGATGTTCTGGGTCGATCCGCCTTCCTGGATCGCAGTCGGCAGCACCCCCGATGAAGCGCTTGAAAAGCTAAGGAAAATCCTGAAATGAACGCCCAGCTCCAGCCCACCGGCTCCGCCTATTTCATCGCCAGCGAGACCGAGAAACCGGTAACCCATACGCTCTCCGTCCTCGTCGACAACGAGCCCGGCGTGCTCGCGCGCGTCATCGGGCTGTTCTCGGGGCGGGGCTACAACATCGACAGCTTGACCGTGTCGGAAACCGAGCACGAGAAGCATCTCTCGCGCATCACCATCGTCACGCGCGGCACGCCGCACGTGCTGGAGCAGATCAGGCATCAGCTGGAACGCATCGTGCCTGTGCACAGGGTGGTCGATCTCTCGGTCGTGGCGCAGGAGCGCGGACAAGATCGTCCGCTGGAGCGCGAACTGGCCATGGTGAAGGTTTCGGGAACGGGAGACGACCGCGTCGAGGCGCTGCGTCTTGCCGACGCCTTCCGCGCCCAGGTGATCGATGCCAACACCGAGCACTTCATCTTCGAGATCACCGGTCGAGTCTCCAAGATCGAGCAGTTCATTGCGATCATGAAGCCGCTGGGGCTCGTCGAAGTCTGTCGTACGGGCGTGGCGGCGATGAACCGCGGACCCGAGGGGATGTAAGGGGAGGATTTGTCGGCGACGTCGCCTGGCATCACCAGGTCAAGAAATCCGGAAATGAGGCTCGACGACAAGCGCCGAGCCTCTTCTTTCGGAGCCGATCAATACGGGTACTTCAGCTCGCCTTCGATGTTGTTGACGTCCCAGATCGCCGTCGACGCGTCGAGGTAGTTGCCTTGCGACGTGCGGCAGCTGCCCATCAGCATCACGCCGGACGGACCTCCCATCTGGATGCTCATGTTCTCGCAGGAGCGCTGGAACGATGACGGGTTGTTGCCGGCCGTATGGGTCAGTTTGCCTTCGGAGTTGTCGATGCCCTTGATGACAACGGTGGCGGCGTTGACCGAACCGTTGCTGCGGCGGCAGTCGGCGGCGATCATCGCGTTGCCATCCTGCTCGGTGTAACGGATGTTCGAGCAGCTGTCCTGGAACGTGGAGCGCTGCTGGGCCGAGGCGACGGTCGACGCGCCGACGGTGAAGACCGCCGCGAGAAGCCCCGCGCCACAGATCGCAGGCACCGAACGGGTGATGTTTACAAACATTTTCAAGAGAACCCTCCTAATACGATTTCTTCAAGTGTTAGAGAGGCCTAGTCGGCATTAGGGTGGCCGGTTCAGCCGAAAGGTGACCTAACGTAACCCAGATGAACCGAGGATGAATAAGATTGAACGCACGCGCGTTCGTCGCCGGGCGGAAAATCGTCGCCGTGGCCGTCGACGGGGACCGCTCTCCGCGCCTGCTGACGGGAATGGGGGGGTGATGAGGGCGAAGCGCAGCCTCTCGCGGCAAGCGATCCTGCCATGGCGCGTGAAAAGGTTGCCAGACGAGGCCCAAGGCCATTCGCCCACCTGAAGCTGAACCTGTTTCCGATGTAGGCACCGGCTTCGATACAGACTTCCTTGTCGCGACTGAGTTGTGGCGAAGCCGTGCCGCCCCTCAGATATCCAGCTCTTCCGTATGCGCGAATTCCGCCCGCTCCTGGATGAAGCGGAACCGGGCATCCGGCTTGGTGCCCATGAGGGCGTCGACCATCGACTTCGTCGCCGCGGCATCGTCCAGCACCTCGACCCGAAGCAGCATGCGCTTCTTCTTGTCCATGGTGGTCTCCTTGAGCTGGGCGGCCATCATCTCGCCGAGACCCTTGAAGCGGCCGAGCTCGATCTTGCCCTTGCCGGTGAATTCGGTGCGCAGCAGTTCGTCCTTGTGGGCGTCGTCGCGCGCATAGGCGACCTTGCCGCCCTGGCTGATGCGGTAGAGGGGCGGCACGGCCAGGAAGAGATGGCCGCCGCGGATCAGGTCCGGCATCTCCTGATAGAAGAAGGTGATGAGCAGGGACGCGATGTGGGCGCCGTCCACGTCCGCGTCGGTCATGATGATCACGCGGTCGTAGCGCAGGTCCTCGTCGCGGTACTTCGAGCGGGTGCCGCAGCCGAGCGCCTGGATCAGGTCCGAAATCTGCTGGTTGGCAGCGAGCTTGTCGGAGCCGGCCGAGGCGACGTTCAGGATCTTGCCGCGCAGCGGCAGCACCGCCTGGCTGGCGCGGTCGCGCGCCTGCTTGGCCGAACCGCCGGCCGAATCGCCCTCGACGATGAAGATTTCCGCCCCCGCTGCGGCGTTCTGCGAACAGTCGGCCAGCTTGCCGGGCAGCCGCAGCTTGCGTACTGCGCTCTTGCGGGACACTTCCTTTTCCTGGCGCCGGCGCACCCGATCGTCGGCGCGCGCGATGACCCATTCCAGGAGTTTCGAAGCTTCCTGCGGATTGTCGGCTAGCCAGTGGTCGAACTGGTCGCGGACGGCCGTCTCGACGATGCGCTGGGCCTCCAGGGTGGCCAGGCGATCCTTTGTCTGGCCGACGAATTCCGGCTCGCGGATGAACACCGACAGCATGCTGGCGGCCGAGATCATCACGTCCTCGGAGGTGATGATCGAGCCGCGCTTGTTGCCGGTCAGTTCGGCGTGCGCGCGCAGGCCGCGGGTCAGCACGCCGCGGAAGCCGGCCTCGTGCGTGCCGCCCTCGGGCGTCGGAATGGTGTTGCAGTAGGAATTGACGAAGCCGTCGCCGCCATACCAGGTGACCGCCCACTCGACCGAGCCGTGGCCGGCCTGCTTGTCGCTCTTGCCGGCAAAGATCTCGCGCGTGACCTGAAAATCGTCGCCGAGCGAGGCGGCCAGATAGTCCTTCAGCCCGCCGGGAAAATGGAACACCGCCTTGGTGGGCGTCTCGTCCTTGCCGGTGATGAGTTCCGGCGCGCAGGACCAGCGGATCTCGACGCCGCCGAACAGATACGCCTTCGACCGCGCCATGCGGCAGAGCCGCGCCGGCTCGAACTTCGCGCCCTTGCCGAAGATCTGCTCGTCGGGATGGAAGCGCGTGC
>CATMOC010000053.1 GCA_950071955.1 uncultured Mesorhizobium sp.
CACCTATGCCTATCCCGACCTCACGCTCGACGAGGAGGTCAACCGCCACGCCTCCGACTTCGTCCGTCGCAAGATCGCGGGCAAGATCAATGATCCGGAGGTTGCCGCCCGGCTCGTGCCCACCGAATACGGCATCGGCGGCCGTCGCCTCTGCGTCGACAACGGCTACTACGAAACCTTCAACCGGGAAAACGTGACGCTCGTCGACCTTCGCGAACAGCCACTGGTCTCGATGACGGAGCACGGCTTCAGGACGCAGGCCGCCGACTACGCGATCGACGATCTCGTGCTCGCCACCGGCTTCGACGCCTTCACCGGCGCCCTCGTCCGCATCGACATCCGCGGTCGCGGCGGCCTGCCGCTGAAGCAGAAGTGGTCGGACGGCCCGGCCAACTATCTCGGCCTGACGGTCGCCGGCTTCCCCAACATGTTCATGCTCGCCGGTCCCGGCAGCCCCTCGGTGCTGTCGAACATGGTGATCTCGATCGAACAGCACGTCGACTGGCTCGCGGCCTGCCTCGGCTACCTGAAGAGCCGCGACAACGCTTCGATCGAGGCGCGGCCGGAAGAAGAAGCGAAATGGGTCGATCACCTCATCTCGCTGGCGCAGAAGACGCTGATATTCCGGACCAAGTCCTGGTACACGGGCGCGAACGTGTCCGGCAAGGACAACTCCTACTTCATGTACATGGGTGGCACGAACAACTACGTGCGCGAAATAACGGCGGCCGCCGATGCGTCGGACTACGGCGGCTTTATCATCAAATGAGATTCGTCAGCGTTGCGGGAGGAAGAAATGGCTTCTGAACAGAAGGTCGCCGCGATCACCGGGGCGGCGAACGGGATCGGCTGGGCGCTGGCGCAGCAGTTCGCGGCGGCCGGCTACGCCGTATGCGCCATCGATCTCGACCTGGACACGGCCCGCGCGCTGGCGAAGGAACTCTCCGGCGACCACGACGGCTTCGCCTGCGACGTCTCCGACGCCGATCAGGTCGCGAAGGCTTTCGCGGCGATCGACAAGCGGTTCGGGAGACTGGACGTGCTGGTCAACAATGCGGGCATCGTCGGATCCCAGGAAGCGTCGATCCACCAGGATATGGAGTATTTCGACCGCATCACGAAGGTGATCGTCAACGGCACCTTCCTGTGCTCCCGCGCTGCCTATCATCCGATGGCGGCGCAGCGTAAGGGTGCGATCGTCAACGTCGGATCGATCGCCGGCCTGGTCGGCCTGCCCCGGCGCAACGCCTATGGGGCTGCGAAGGCGGGCGTGCATTCCCTGACGCGCGCGCTGGCCAGCGAATGGGCGGCGCAGGGCATTCGCGTCAACGCCGTCGCCCCCGGCTTCATCGCCACCTCCATGGTGCAGGGGCTGGTCGAGCGAGGGTTGGTCGACGAAGGCCGCCTGTCGCGGCGCATCCCGATGGGCCGGCTTGGCACGCCGGACGAAGTCGCCGAGGCCATCCTGTTCCTCGCGTCCGACAGCGCCCGCTACATCACCGGTTCGGTCCTTTCCGTCGACGGCGGCTGGGCGGCATTCGGCGACGCCGGAAACGCATCCGAAGCTTAGGTTTGTCCGCCTTCGAGGCGGGCGCGATCACGCGCGGACGCAGCCCGCGAGAATTCATGGAAGTCGGAGGACCAGATGCCGAGGCTAGAGGGAAAGGTCGCGATCATCACGGGCGCCGCCGGCGGCATGGGATCGGCCGCCGCGCAGCTTTTCACCAAGGAGGGCGCGAAGGTCCTGCTGGTGGATCGCGAGGAAGAGGGTCTGGTGAAGTTGGCGAACCTCCTGCCGGCCGACCAGGTGTCCTACTTCGTCGCGGACGTGACCGACGAAGAGGCGACGAAGGCCTTCGTCGCTGCGGCACCCAAGCGGCTCGGAGGCCTCGACATCGCGCTTCTGAACGCCGGCATCGAGGGCCAGATCGGCAGGATCGACGAATTGCCGGTCTCCGCGTTCGATCGCGTCATGGCGGTCAATGTGCGCAGCGTCTGGCTGGGGCTGGCATCGTTGATGCCCGCCATGCGCGCGACGGGGGGAAGCATCGTCATCACCTCGTCCGGCGCCGGTCTTCGCGGCTCGGCGGGCCTGGCCGCCTACAGCGCCAGCAAGCACGCCGTGCTGGGGTTGATGAGATCCGCCGCGCTTGAGGGAGCCAAGGACAGGATCAGGGTCAATTCCATCAATCCCGCCCAGACGCGCACGCGCATGATGGCGGCCATCGATGCCCACCTGGATGCGGCAGGGCGGACCGCGGACCCCGCAGCGAAAATTCCACTGGGGCGCTACGCCGAACCTTCGGAGGTGGCATCGATGATGCTCTTCCTCGCTAGCGACGAAAGCAGTTTCTGTACGGGTTCGGTCTATCCGGTGGACGGCGGCTCGATGAGTTGAGCCCTGCCGGAACCGGCAGCCTATCCCAGTTGCGCGGTCAGCCAGGCGCAGGCGGCGTCGAGTGCCACCTGTGACGGCTCGTTGGTCCCGGCCCAGGACAGAAAGCCGTGATTGGCATCGTCGTGATGGGCATGGACGACGGCGACACCGGCCGCCGCGAGCTTTCGCGCGAACTCGATGCCTTCGTCCCGCAGGGGATCGAACTCCGCCGTGACGACATAGGTCGGCGGCAAGACCGCCAGATCCGGCGACCGCGAAGGCGACACATCCGGATCGGACGCGCGGCCCGGTTCGTCGAGATAGTGATCGAAGAACCAGATCATGGCCTGCGTCGTCAGTCCGAAGCCGGCGCCTCTCTCGACATAAGACGCCCGCGCGAGATCGGGCGCGTCTGTCACGGGATATGCCGCCAGAAGCGCGCGGAACGACAGCCCGGCCGTCCGCAGCAGGCGGAGGGCGCTGACGATCGCGAGGTTCGCGCCGGCGCTGTCGCCTGCGAGCGCCACGCGATCGGGATCGCCGCCGAATTCGGCTGCGTGCTCCCTCGCCCATCGGATGGCGGCAACGCAGTCGTCGAGGCCGGCCGGGAACTTTTGCTCGGGCGCGAGCGCGTAGTCCACGGAAACCGTGACCGCGTCGGCGCCCACGCAGAGCTGGCGGCACAAGGCATCATGCGTGTCGACGCTGCCGAGGACGAAGCCGCCCCCGTGGAAGAAGACCAGGATCGGCGCAGTCCCCCGATTGTGAGGTCGGTAGATCCGCAGCCGGAGGCGACCGCCATCGATCGCTCGATCAGTGACCTGAAAAACCGGCACCTTCGGCAAGGAACCGAAGCGCGCCAGCGAGCCCTGGCGCGCCGTCTCGACCGGCAGGGTGTCGACCGGTGGGGCACCCTGGACCTCGGCGAGGCGCGCTTGAAGTGCGGGATGAAGTGCGGTCGCGTTCAGCCGACGTTTTCCTCGATGCGTCCAGCGAGCCGATATGCTCAGTCGATGATGCAGACCGACGGATCGAAGCTGCGCGTCTTCTGCCAATAGTCGACCAGGCGCCAGGGCGAGTTTGTGGCAATACGGCCGCGGCTGTTCTTGAACCAGTTGTTGACTCCGGGCGCGCTCCACACGGTGCGGTCCAGAAGCTGGTCGAGTTCGCGGTTGTAGTCGTCGCAGGCTTCCTTGCCAACCTCGATCGCGGCGGCTCCGGTCGATGCCAGATGACTGATCGCGGAGGCGACGTAGCGTGCCTGGCACTCGATCTGAAAGATCAGGCTGCCGCCATGCCCCAGATTGGTGTTGGGGCCGTACATGATGAAGAAGTTCGGGAAGCCCGGCACCATGATGCCGAGATAGGCGCGCGGATCGTCGCCCGACCAAACCTTCTGCAGTTCCACGCCGTCCCGCCCTTTGACCGGAACGGTCTGCAGCATGCGCGTCGCCTCGAAGCCGGTGGCCAGCACGATCAGGTCGACCTCGTGGCGCCGGCCGTCGGCGGTGACCACGGCATCGGGCTCGATATGGTCGATCGCATCGCTGACCAGCTCGACATTGTCGCGCTTGAGCATGTCGAACCAGCCGAAATCGATCGGGATACGCTTGGCCATCGGCGGATAGTCGGGCACGACCTTCTCGATGAGGTCGGGGCGGTCGGCCAGCTTCTCGCGGATATACTTGGTGAACAGTTCGCGCACGCCGTCGCTCTGCGCCGAAGCCCGGAGCCCGTTCGGTCCCTCCTCCATCATCAGCGTCGGGTAGAGCCGGTCGCCGAACTGCCAGAAAAGCGTCATCCGGTACCAGTTCATGTATGACTTGACGTTCTCGAAGAGCCAGAGGTCCTCCTCGCGCACCGGCTGGTGGTAGAGCGGGCGCGACGAGAGCCATTGCGGAGAACGCTGGAAGGCGGTGAGCTTCGCCACCGAGGGCGCGATGCTCGGGCCAAGCTGCACCGCGCTCGCGCCGGAACCGATCAGGGCAACCCGCTTGCCGGCATAGTTGATCTCCGGCCGCCATTCCGCCGTGTGCACCACCTCGCCCTTGAAACTGTCGAGCCCCTTCAGGCGGGGGACCGACGGCACGTTCAACTGCCCGACGGCGCTGACGAGAACGTCGGCGTCGTGCTGTCGCGTCTCGCCACCGGCCTCGGTGGCAAACCGCCAGCGACGGTCCTTCTCGTCATACCGGGTGTCGCTCACCTTCGTGTCGAAACGGATGTGCGGACGCAGGTCGAAGCGATCGATGCAGGTTTCGATGTAGTCGAGCACGTCGCCCTGCTTGCTGAAGTATCGCTTCCAGGAGGGGTTGAGAGCGAACGAAAACGAATAGATGTGGCTGGCGGTATCGACACCGCATCCGGGGTAGCGGTTGTCGAACCAGGTGCCGCCCGGCCTCGGATTCTTCTCGTAGATGGTGAAGGGAATGCCGGCCTTCTTGAGATAGACGCCGAGACCGATGCCCGAAAGCCCGGCTCCGACGATCGCCACCTCCGGTGTCCGTTTTACCGAGGCCGGCGGTAGCTCCGACTGGTAGAGGCGACGCGGCCACAGGCCGCCCTCCTCCATGAGCATGTCGACATACTCATCCGGCACCGGAGCCCCTGCGGCGAAATCGATGATGCGGCGCCATCTTGGGTCCGAAGGGGGAAGGGCCTGGGCGTTCCCACTCGCGAGGTGAGCCAGGGCGCGCTCGGTCAGGCGCGCGCGCAGGTCGTCCGGCAGGTCGGCGGCCGTTCGGTCGGCGATGCCCCGCATCGCATATGGCATCGCCTCTTCCAGCAGCGTCCCGTCGGCGTCGCAGCACGCGAGCGTGGCGATCAGGAGATAGGGATCGGCGCCCTCGATCATCTGCCGCGCCGCCACGTCGCTCTTCTTTGTCATCAGGTTTTGCACGTCAGTTTCCGTAAAATACCCGCGGCAGCCACAACGCCACTTCGGGGAAGGTGAAGACGAGGAGGAAGGTCACCACTTGCAGGACGATGAAGGGGACGACGCCCCGGTACATGTCCGCCAGGCGCAGTTCGACGGGAGCGATCGCCCGCAGGTAGAAGATGGACGGCGCCATCGGCGGGCTGAGGTAGCTGGTCTGCAGGATGATCAGGAAGAGCACGCAGAACCACAACTCGTTGACGCCGTAGCTGACCACCAGAGGCATGGCGATGGGGATCAGGATCAGCACGATCGAGATCAGGTCGAGCATGAAGCCGCCGAGGAAAGCGAGGACCATGATGAAGGCGATGGCCTGCCAGCCGGCGATGCCATAGTCGGTCAGGATGGTCTTCACCTCGGTCATGCCGCCCGACGCGTAGAACACGGCGGCAAAGATGTTCCCGGCCAGGACGATCAGCATGATCATCGCCGTAATCGAAAGGGTCTGATAGAGCGCGGCGACGACCATGCTGAAATTGAGCCTGCGATTGAGCGCCGAGAGCACGAGCGCGCCAAACGCGCCGCAGGCCGCCGCTTCCGTGGGCGTCGCAACGCCCGCGAGGATCGTCCCGAGCACGGTGACGATCAGAGCGACCGTCGGCACCAGAGCCACGAACGTCACCTTGATCTTCTCGATGAACGACGGCTCGTCCCCTTCGGGCGGTGTCGCAGGCGCGAAATCCGGGCGCAGCCAGGACACCAGGAGGATGTAGAGCGTGAACAGGCCGGCCATCAGAAGGCCGGGCAGCATGATGCCGGCGAAAAGATCGCCGACCGAAACGTTGGCGATCGGAGCGAGAACGATCACGGTGATCGATGGCGGTATGGCCGTCCCCAGGGAGCCGCCGGCGCAGATCGTGCCGGAGATCAGCGACTTGTCGTAGCCGTGCTTCAGCATGGGCGGCAGCGCGAGAAGGCCGACGAGGGTCTCGACAGCCCCGGCGATGCCGGTCACCGCGCCGAAGACCGTGCACATCAGCATCGCGGCAAGCGCGAGCGAGCCCGGCAACCTGCGCGTCCACATGTAGATCGCCTGGAACAGGCGATCGGCGACGCCGGATCCCTGCAGGATCGCGCCCATGAAGATGAAGAGCGGAATGGCACCCAGGACGTAGTTCGAAGAGACGTCTATCGTCTTCGTCACGAAGAGCGACATCGCCGCGTCGCCGAACCGCATCAGGCCGAAGAACAGCGCGACGACGAGCATCGAGAAGGCAATCGGAATACCGGTCGCGATCAGGACCAGCAGCGCCGGAAACATGAGCAGTCCGATGAACTCGCTCATCTGGACGGTGCCCGTTCGGCTCCGACGAGCGCCGTTCGGAGCGCGCGGATCAATTCGGCGAAGATCTGCAACGCAAAGACGGTGAGACCGGCGGCGAGCGCGGTACGGAAGGGCCACAAGACGGGGGTCCATGCACTCACGCCGGAAACTTCCCCGCTGATGAATGCAGCGTACGCGAACATGGCCATCTTGTAGGCGAGCCAGGCGATGCAGGGCAGAAGAAGGGCAAATCCGATCGCGTCGATCGCCGCGCGCTTGCGCAGCGACAATGCCCCGTAGATCAGGTCGACCGACACGTGGTCCCGGCGCTTCATTGCATAGGGAACCCCCATGATGAAGATGAAGCCCATGAGCATCCAGCTCAATTCGAATACCCAGATCGTCGGAGCATTCAGGACGTAGCGGCTGAATACCTCGAACACCATGATCGCTATCAGCGGCGGCACGCCACAGATACCAAGCAACGCCGCGCCGCTGGTGATCCGGTCGACAATAGTCAGCAATCGCATTTCCGGTTTCCCGATGGAGCTATCCCGACGGCGAATGCCCTCAAGACAGTCGGTGGTGGACGGTCGCCGGCGGGACAACCGGCATCGAGAAGAAGGTGCGGCGAGTTACGCCGCACCTTCCGGGAGGATGTGCCGCTATTCGCGCACGCCGCCTATGGGAAGGCGGAATTCATCCCATGTCTCGAGCTTATCCAAGGTGGCGCGCTGGGATTCCAGCACCTTCTTGAACCATTCGTTGTTGCCGGCCTGCTCGTCAGCCCAATCGTTCGAAGCTTTCTGCGCGGCGGCGATGAAGCTATCGTCGAGCTTGATGAACTCGTTGTTGCCGCTGGCGGCGGCTTCCTTGAGCTTCGCCCAGCCGGCGATGTCGAGTTCGCCGTACCTTGCATAGGATTCGTAGAGGTTCAGCCGGCCGGCGACCTCGACCATCACCTTGTCGTGCTCGGACAGCTTGTCCCAGGCGTCCTTGTTGATGATGCACTCGGTCAAGCCGGATGCGTAATGGACGCCCGGCGTGATGATGTATTTCGCGATCGTATGGAACGCGGACTTGAAGTTCTGGCCCGGTCCCGCCCATTCGAGAGCGTCCACCACGCCGCGCTCGAGCGCGGAGAAGGCCTCGTCTCCGGGGATCACCACCGTGCTCGCGCCGAGCTTCGCCGCAATCTCGGCCCAGGCGCCGGACGTGCGAACACGCAGGCCCTTGAAGTCCTCGATGGTGCGAACCGGCTTGTGCGAATGCAGGAAGATCTCAGTCTCGCCGGTGTCGCACGGGATGCTGACGACCCCGAACTTCTCCATCCGCCACTGCTTTATCAGGTCGAGGCCGCCATCCTCGTATACCCAGAAGAACCATTCTTCCGGCCTCAAGCCGCCCGGCCATCCACCGACGATCGCGCCGGTCTTGTCGATGCCCTGGACGTGGCCGCCCCAGGTGGTCGCAGCCTCGGCGATGCCGTCCTTCACCGTCTGCGTCGTGGTCAGGGGGCTTCCGAGCGCACCCGGCTGGGCGACGTTGATCTTGACCCGCCCTTCCGTGTAGAGCGCGACCTTGTCGGCGAATCCCTGTGCGCCATGTTCGAGCCAGTGACCACCGGCATGGGTGGCCATCGTCCACGTCACGTCGTCGGCCCGGGCCGGCAACGCGGTAAGACAGGTGGCGGCCACGAAAGTGGCGACCGAGGCCCCCACTGCCATCTTTCCCGTGCCGTCCCTCAGAATTCCCAGAATGTTCATTTCCTCACTCCCTTTGCCTGTCGTTACAATTCGCTGTCAAATTGGCGATTCACGGCGATCAGCGGATGGAGATTTTCGTCACGGATAACCGCGGCACCTCGCCCGCCCTGCGGACACTAAGAGTGTGCCGGCAAGGATGCCGTCGGCGATTGCCGAAGATACGGTTCGCCTACGGTCTCGAGACGACCACCCCATCGCGGACGATGAACTCCTCCCACTACTCGCGGCCGTCCTGTTCCCGGTTCTGAGCGATCATCACCTCACGCCCTGCAAGCAACGCGACCGTAGTTGACGAGACGAATGCAGTCGCAGCCTTTTTCCAACTTCTAGAATTCCCTGCAAACATACTGGAAGGCGCCAATCCTCCGATTCGCGCATATGCCGGCGCCATGCCGAACCTCACCGGCGATCCCGGAAACCGGCCGTTGCGTCGAAGGGCGGATTGCTGTCGCCGAACGGCGATGCGCTCGGCTCGTAGCCGTATGCAGTGCCCTGCCGGCGCTCGAAGTAGACCGTGAAACGCCGGCGGATCCGCCACCCTTCCGACGTGCGCCGGTAGGCGACGTCGTAGTACCCTTGCGCCTCGGTCGCGTTCACCCTGCCGAAGCTGTCGGTCCCGAAAGCGCGGAAGGTAAAGTTTGCCCGCGCCGTCGCTTCGTCGCCGTCGATGCTGATATCGGGCACATTGATATAGTGAATGCAGTTGACCGGGCTCGACGAGCAGAATTCGGATAGGGCCTTCCGTCCCTGGACGAAGTTCAACTCGCCCATGCCCGCCAGCTGTCGGCCCTGGTATATTCCGTCCTCCGTGAACAGCGCGGCCCACTCGTCGCCCTTTGCGCCGTCGTAGGCGCGGCTGTAGGCGCCTTCGATCTGGTAAATCTCCAAACGATCCTCGACGGCGCGAAGGCGCCGGTCGAGAGCGGCGAAGCGTTCCGATTCAGTCACGTCCATCTTTCCTCCCAGATCCGGTTTCAGCATCGTTTGCTGCAGCGGACCGGCCGTTCGACGGCGCACCGCGGCACGGCTCGGATTTGGATCCGCCGCGCGGCTGCTCCCGGGCACCACTGCAAACCGGGTAGCGATAGGTCAATATGCCAGCGCGATCGAAGGACTTCCCCGACTGCTGGAATTCCGCGTCTGCATGCTGGGGTATCCGATGGACCCGGCTTCGTCGTCCCCTGCCGATGGGTACCTGTGCGGCAATGCGTTCCGCGGCGTTGCCCGGCTAGCCGGAGCGCGTCAGGCGCCCGCCATCGACCGCGAGCAGATGTCCGGTGACATAGCCGGCCGCAGGAGAACACAGGAAAACCGCCGCCCCGCCGACATCGTCCGGGCCGCCCAGCCTGCCCATCGGAAGGCGCGATTCCGCCGAGGCGATCTTGTCGGGCGTATCGAGCGTGGCCCGGTTGAAGTCCGTCACGATGGTGCCGGGCGCGAGCGCGTTGACGCGGACCCCGTGCGGCGCCAGTTCCGCCGCCGCCGACACGGTCATCTGGCGGATGCCACCCTTGGTGACGTCGTAGAGGATCTCGGGGACCCTTGAGGCCACGAATGCCGAGGTGGACGACAGGGTCAGTATCGCCCCCTGCCCCGATTTCACCATCCGCCGCGCCGCCGCCTGCAAGGTGAAGAACGTCCCCTTCAGATTAACCTCGGACATGAACTTCCAGTCATCCTCGGTATGGTCAAGAAGAGGCTTGGCCCTCAACACGCCCGCCGCGAGGACGGCGATGTCGAGCGGCCATCCCTGATCGTCGATCGCCGCGAAGCCTCTGTCGATATCGTCGACCCTGGAGACGTCCATCGGGAGGCCGTGCGACGCGGTTCCCTGGGCCGCGATCTCCCCGGCCACGACGGCGGCGTTACCGGCATCGATGTCGGCGACGATCACCCGGGCGCCGGCACGCGCCAGGCCGATTGCGATCGCCCGGCCGATGCCGCGCCCGCCGCCGGTCACCAGCGCGGTTTTTCCGGTCAGATCGAATTCCATCATGGCATGTCCGCTTTCCGCGGCCCTTGGTTCCCTCGGCCGCATGCGGCCGGCATAGAGACTGCGGAGCGGCAAGTTGAATACGTGTCGCGCATACCAGCATGAGGAAACGATCTGATCCGGGTTTCACGTGTGGGATATGCTTCGGTCGGCGCGTTTGCGCGTCCATGGAATCCGGAATCAGTGGAAATGGCGACGGCACCCGACCCTTCACGCATTGCCGTCGTCACGGGCGCCGCCGGCGGCATAGGACGGGCGACGACGCTACGGCTGCTCGCAGGTGGCTGGAGTGTCGCGGGTGTCGATCGCGTCCGTATCGCGGACATTCCCCCCGAGTTCCGCGACGGCTTCCTCTCGATTGAATGCGATCTGACGGACCCTGACGTCCCAGCCGAAATCATCGCCAGGACGGTCCGTCATTTCGGGTCGGTGGGATTGCTGGTCAACAATGCCGGGATATCCGGCGCCAGGCCGGTCGCGGAGACCGATGACGCCAATCTGGCGCGCATCATGGACATCAACTTCACCGTGCCTTTCCGGATGTCGCGCGAGGCGCTCAAGGTCATGCAGGCGGGAGCCAGCATCGTCCATGTGTCCTCGGTCGTGAACTTCCGGGCCACGCCATCGACCTCGGCCTATACCGCCAGCAAGGCGGCGCTCGCGGGACTGACCCGGCAGATGGCGGCCGAGTATGGCCCGCGCGGAATACGGTGCAATGCCGTCGCACCCGGTCTCGTCGAAACCGAGCTGACAGCGGAGAAGCTGCGTACCGATCCGAAATTCCAGCGCATCTGGATCGAGGGAACGCCATGGCCACGGCTCGGGCGTCCCGAAGACATCGCGGCGGCGATCGTCTTCCTCGCCTCCACGGATGCGGAATTCATCAATGGCCATACGCTCGTCATCGACGGAGGCTGGAGCATCGGCGCGTCCGCCGCCTAGGCTCGACGCACCGCGCGGGCGCGGCCCGTTTCCGGATCGCGGCCAGGTGGCGGCGCAACCGTTTCAGAATCACCATGAGCCGCTCCAATCGTGACGGCAATTTCATTCGGGAGGCATTCCTTGCAGGACAGGAACAAGAGGCTGGACGGCCGCATCGTCCTCGTGACCGGCGCCGCGGGCGGGATCGGAGCGCAGATTGCGCGCCAGGCAGCCGGCGAAGGTGCCCGCGTCATCATCAGCGACGTGCGCCGCGACGACGGTCAGAAGCTGGCGGAGGAACTGGGGACGCCCGCTCGCTTCGTGGCGCACGACGTCGGCGACGAGGACGCGTGGGACCGGCTCGCCGAGCTCTGCAAGGCGGAGGGCGGCGTCGGCGGCCTCGTCAACAATGCGGGGATCTTCGACCCCCGGCCCATAGCGGAAACGGACGTCGCGTTCTTCGAACGCAACATGCGGATCAACGTGTTGGGCACGTTCCTCGGCATCCGCTTCATCGAACAGGCCGCCGCGCCTTCGGGCGCCTCCGTTGTCAACCTTTCTTCCTATGCCGGACTGCGTGGCACGAAAGGCATCGCCTACACCGCCAGCAAATGGGCGGTGCGCGGCATGTCCAGGACCGCCGCGGTCGAACTCGCGCCGCGCAACATCCGCGTCAACTCGATCCATCCGGCCTTTATCAACACGCCGATCCTCGATGCCATGACCCCGGAAAACTTCGAGATGAGGCGCAAGAGCATTCCGCTCGGACGCGCGGGAACGGTCGGGGACGTGGCCGATCTCGTCATGTTCCTGCTGTCCGACGAAAGCGCCTTCATCACCGGCGCAGAGACCGCGATCGACGGCGGCCTGTCCGCCTAGTGCTCCTGATCCCGAACGCGATGTTCCGCTAGCGACTCACTCTCGCCCGGACGCCTGCGCCGCCTTCACCGCCTTGCGGGCAAGCGCGACGAACGTCGCGTACTCGGTGTCGTCGAGGCCGGGAAGGATCTCCTTCTGCAACCGTTCCACCACCGGCAAGATCG
>CATMOC010000054.1 GCA_950071955.1 uncultured Mesorhizobium sp.
TGGACGGGATGAAGACCAGCGACAGGACCGTCGAGACCAGAAGCCCGCCGATCACCGCGATCGCCATCGGTGCCCGGAACTCGCCGCCATCGCCGAACGCCAGCGAGGCCGGGATCATGCCCGCCGACATGGCGATGGTGGTCATGATGATCGGGCGGGCACGCTTGCGGCAGGCGTCGAGGATGGCTTCCGCGCGCGGCACGCCGTGCTTCACCTCCTCGATGGCGAAATCGACCAGCATGATGGCGTTCTTGGTGACGATGCCCATCAGCATGAGGATGCCGATCACGACGGGCATCGAGACAGCCGAGTTCGTCAGCCACAGGGCCGTCACCACGCCGCCGATCGACAGCGGCAGAGAGCCCAGGATCGTGATCGAGTGGAACACCGAGCCGAAGAGCAGGATCAGCACGACCAGAACCAGCATCAGGCCGGTGACCATGGCCATGGCGAAGCCGGCGAAGACCTCGCCCATGACCTCGGCGTCCCCCGTCTCCTGCACGCGCACGCCTTCCGGCAGGTTCTGGACCCGCGGCAGGGCGTTGACCAGCGCGAGGCCTTCGCCGATCTCGTAGCCGGGCGCCATGTCGGCGCCGATGACGACGCGGCGCTGGCGGTTGAAGCGCTGGATCGACGACGGGCCCTGGCCATAGCTGATGCTCGCCACCGAAGAGAGCGGCACGGTGGCGCCGGTCGCCGTCTGCACCGGCAGGGAACTGACGACCGAGAGATCGTCGCGCGCCTCCTCGTCCAGTTGCACACGGATCGGTATCTGGCGGTCGCCCACCGTGTACTTCGCGAGGTTGGCGTCGATGTCGCCGATCGTGGCGATGCGCAGCGTCTCCGACAGGGTGGCAGTCGAGATGCCGAGTTGGGCCAGGCGGTCGAGATCGGGCTCGACGATGATTTCCGGCCGGTCGAGCGCGGCGTTGGAGGAGATCGCGCGGAATTTTCCCGTCTGGGTCATGGCGCTCTGGATCTCGCGCGCCGTCGTGTCCAAGAGGTCGCCGTCGGTGCCCATGACGCCGAACTCCAGCGCGCGCTGACCGCGATCGTTGACGAAGTAGACGCGCAGGTCCGGCACGACGGCGAGCTTCGTCAGGAGCGTCTCCTCGATCTCGGCCTGCTTGACCGCGCGTTCCGACTTGTGGACGAGGTCGGCGACCACGGTGGCGCGGCGCGGCTCGAGCGAACCGGTCGGGCTGGAGCCGCCGATGACGTAGACATTCTCGACCTCGGTCATTTCCCGCATGATCTCCGTCACCTGGTCGGTCGTCTCGCGGGTATCCTCCAAGAGCGTGCCCGGCGGCAGTTCGAGCGAGAAGACGATGCGGCTGGCGTCCTCCTTCGGGATGAAGCCCGATGGCAGGAAGCCGATCGCATACATCGAGGCCCCGAAGAAGCCGATGCCGGCGAGCAGGGTCAGCCAGCGGAAGCGCAGCGAGGTGCGCAGGAAACCCATGTAGCCACGCATGATGAAGCCGGGCTTCGGCTCCTCGTGGCCGTGGCCGCGCAGGAAATAGGCGGCGAGCATCGGCGTGATCAGCCGGGCGACCAGCAGCGAGAAGAACACCGCCACGGCGACGGTGAGGCCGAACTGCTTGAAGTACTGGCCCGCGACGCCGCCCATGAAGGAGACCGGCGCGAAGACGGCCATGATCGTGGCGGAGATCGCGATGACGGCGAGCCCGATCTCGTCGGCCGCCTCCAGCGCCGCGCGATAGGGCGACTTGCCCAGTTTGATGTGGCGCACGATGTTCTCGATCTCGACGATGGCGTCGTCGACGAGGATGCCGACCACCAGCGTGATGCCGAGAAGGCTGACGAGATTGAGCGAGAAGCCCATCAGGTCGAGCGCCCAGAAGGTGGGGATGGCCGAGAGCGGCAGGGCGGAGGCGGCGACCAGGGTGGCGCGGAAATCGCGCAGGAACAGGAAGACCACGAGCACGGCCAGCACCGCGCCCTCGACCAGCGTCTCCATGGCCGAATCGTAGTTGCCCTCCGTATAGGAGACGGAATCGTCCACCTTCGCGATCGAAACGTCCGGATATTCCGCCTGGAGCTTGGCGATCGCAACTGTCGCCCGCTCATTCACCTCGACGTCACTCTCGCCCTTGCCACGGAAGATGCCGAACGAGACGACGGTCTGGTTGTTGACGCGGGCGAACGACTTCGGTTTCGCCCAGGAATCGGTGACAGTCGCGATGTCCGACAGGGTGACGCGCCGGCCGCCCGCGAGCGGGATTTCCAGCGAGCGCAGGCCTTCGATCGAATTGGCGCCGCCGAGCGTGCGGATGGTCTGGTCGCGGCCGCCGAACTCGCCGTTGCCACCGGTCAGGTCGACGTTGGCGGCCCGAAGCGCCCGATTGACGTCGCCGGCCGTCGCGCCGAGCGCCGTCAGGCGGTCCGGATCGATCTCGACCTTGATCTCGCGCGTCACGCCGCCGTAGCGATCGACGCGGGCCACGCCCTTCAGCCCCTGGAGGTCTCGGATCACGACGTCGTCCACGAACCAGGAGAGCTCCTCGATGGTCATGGCCGGCGCACGCACGGCGTAGGTCAGGATCGCCTGGCCCTCGACGTCGATGCGGTTGACGAGGGGCTCGTCAGAGGTTGCCGGCAATGCCGAGCGGATGCGCTCGACGGCGTCCTTGACGTCGTTGACGGCGGTCTGAGTGTCGACTTCGAGCCGGAATTCGACCACCGTCTGGGAATTGCCCTCGGTGATCGTCGAGACGACGTTCTTGACGCCCGAAATGTTGGCGACCGCGTCCTCGACCCGCTTGGTGACCTGGGTCTCGAGTTCGCTCGGCGCGACGCCCGGGTCCTTCACGACCACCGAGACGAGCGGGATATCGATGTTGGGGAAGCGCGTGATGGGCAGGTTGGCGAAGCTGATCAGCCCCAGCGCCGTCAAGACGATGAAGAGCAGGACGGCCGGAACCGGATTGCGGATCGACCAGGCGGAGAAGTTCCAGTTCATTGTGCGACGGCTCCCGTCCGGTCGCCCCGCACGGGCGTGATCTCGTCGCCGTCGGCCACGAAGGTTCCAGCGCGGGAGACGATCTCGTCGCCTTCGGCCAGTCCTTCCAGGATCTCGACATAGCCGTCTGCCCGCGCGCCGAGCTGTACCGGAACGGTCGACACCCTGCCCTCCCCGTTCAGGCGCTGGAGAAAGCCATCGCTGCCGCGATAGACGAGCGCGGTCGAAGGCACTGCCACCCCCTCGCGCCGCAGGAGTTCGATACTGCCGCGGGCGAAATTGCCGGCCCGCACGTTCTCCTCGTCGGAGAGCGCGATGCGGATCATGCCCATGCGCAGCTTCTGATCGACCTCGGGTTCGATCATGCGGATTTCGCCGGGGATCGCTTCGTCCATGCCCGGCAGGCGCACGTTCGCCTTGAGCCCGGCCGAAAGGCGCGGCAGCACGGTCTCAGGCACGTCGGCCGCGAGTTCGAGCTGGCCGTCGATGGCGATCCGGAACAGGGGGCCGACGCTTGCCCCGACGATGCCGCCAAGCGTCGCGTTGCGCGCGAGAATGAGACCGTCCGCCGGCGCCCTGACCTGCGTCTTCTCGATCTGGAGGTCGATGTTGCGCCTCTGCGCGTCGATGACGCCGAGCTGGGCCTCGGACGCGGCGAGCGCCTTCTGCGCGGAGACGAGCTTGGCCTGCGCGCTGTCATAGGCGTTCACGGCGTTGTCCAGCTGGGATTGCGCGGCGATGCCCTTCTTCTGCAACTGCCTGGCGCGATCTAGCCCCTCGTCGGCCTGGCGCACGCCGATCTCGGCGTCGGTGATCTGGGCGCGGACCTGCGCCACACTGGCATCCGCCTGGGCGCGGTTGGCCACGACCCGGGCGAGCTGCGTCTCCAGCATGGCCTTGTCGAGCACGGCGAGCAGGTCGCCCTTCTTCACCATGTCGCCCTGGTCGGCATGGAGTTCCAGCACGATCATGCCGGAGAGGTCGATCCCGACCGCCGCCTCCTCGCGCGGGACCACGGTGCCAGTCACCTCGAGCGTTTCGATCAGTTCGCGGCGCTCGGCCGGCACCACGCGGATGGCCGGCGGACGCGGAGCCTCGACCGCGCCGGCAGCCGTCTCGGCCTTGGGCGCGGTGAAGGCATCCTGGGAGATGCCGAGAGCCGCGGCCCCGGCAAGGAGCACCGCCGCGGCGGAAAACAGGAACCGGCTGGTCTTCATAGTTCGCCTCGTCTGATGGCGGATTCAGTATCGGCCGACCGTTTCGGTCCGTTGCCGTTCGTCAGGTCGTTTCGTAAAGCTTGCGTTTCGGGCGCAGCATCGCTTCCACTGTCACGCGCATCAGTGCCTCGACGCGGTCGAGTGACACCCCCTGCGCTGGAAGATCGTTGATCGCCAGACCCTCGCCGATAGCCATCATGACCGGAAGGATCGTTTCCAGCTCGACGCAGGGATCGATCTCGCCGCGGCGCATCGCCGCCTCGAAATAGGTACGGAAGCTGGTCTGGACCTCGCCCATCGACTGATGGCAGGTGAGCTGGATCGCCTCGTTGCGCATGGATTCGGCGCGAATCTCGGCAAAGAGCGGCGCGTTCCCGCTCTCGTGGATGTAGCGAAGGTGGGCGATCGCCGCCTTGACGAAGCCGTCGACCACGTCCGGGTTCTCGCCCATGGCGGCGAACATCTCGGCCTCGTGGCTGCGATCCGCTTCGGTGATCGCCTCGATGATCGCTTCCTTGGACGGGAAATAGCGGTAGAGCGCGCCCGGGCTCATGCCGAGCTCGGCACAGATCTGATGCATGGACGCACCCTGGAAGCCGGAGCGCACGAAGCAGGACTTCGCGGCGTCGAGAATGCGCATGACCTGCTGGTCGCGGCGTTCCGCGCGCGTCATGGGTGCCTCGGCGGCCTCGCCTTCCGGCTCGGCCACGAGCGGCTGCGATTGGGGCATGCTAAATTACCTTGAGTGCGAACGATCGTTCTCAATTTAAGCGAATGTTCGTTCGCAGTCAAGATGATGCACTGCAACATGCAGACAAATCCGGCAGGAGCGGTAAATCGTCTCGCGCTATGGCTGGTAAAAAATGGGCGGAGCGGGCGTCGATGGCGCGGCTGCCGCGAGCAAATGGGATTTGACCGGGCTTGCCGGAACTGCATCCTTCAGGTCGAACGAGCGGCGGATGCATTGGGGGAAAGAGACATGCGCAGGACGGTGGTACCGGCGGCCCTCCAGGGCGTCTACGACAACTGGCACTTCGCGCCGGCCGTAATCGCCAACGGCATGATCTACTGCTCCGGGATCATCGGCACGAGCCCCGGCGGCGAGACGCCGGGCGCCGACGGGCTGAAGGGCGCCGAGACGACGCTCGCCGACCCCGACGCGCCGCTCGCCGCGCTGGCGGCAGTGGAGGACCCGGAAGCCCAGTTCGCCACCGCCTTCGAGGCGCTGAAGGCGATTTTGGCCGAATGCGGCGCGGAGCTATCCGACATCGTCGAGATCACGACCTACCACGTGGACATCGCCCGCCACATGGAGACCTTCATGCGGGTGAAGGACCGGTATCTCAAGGAGCCATGGCCGGCGTGGACGGCGATCGGGGTGAGCGAACTGATCGTGCCGGGGGGATTGATGGAGATCAGGGTAGTGGCGGTGGCGCGGGGGTGAGAGGCAGACAGGGCAAGCCGCCGGCAAGCTTCACCCCGCCCGGCTACTTCTCACCCGAACTTCCCCGTCCGCGGAAATCCCTTCGGCACCATGCGCCCCGCCGAGGCGCGGTCGCCGATCCACTCGGCGAGTTCGTCCTTCGATTTCACGAAGGCGCGGCCGGCGGAATCGGTCCAGGTCAGGCCCGCTTCCAGCGCGAAGGTCTTGATGTCGGAGACGCCGCCGTCCTTGTAGCGCTGCAGGCGCACGCCCTTGCCGCGGCCCATCTCCGGGATCTGGACAAGCGGGAAGGCGAGCATCTTGCGGTTCTCGCCGACCGCGGCGACATGGTCGTCGCCGCTATTGATAAAGACGCATCGCGCCGCCTCGTCGGGCGCCTTGACGTTCATCACCTGCTTGCCCTTGCGGGTATTGGCCGCCACCTCCTCTTCCGGCACGACGAAGCCGTAGCCCAGGTGCGAGACGAGCAGGAGCTTTCGCTTCGGATCGTGGACGAAGGCGGTGACGATGTCCTGGTCGTTCTCCATGTCGACGATGATGCGGATCGGCTCGCCGTGGCCGCGGCCGCCCGGCAGCCGGTCGACGCCGATTGTGTAGAACTTGCCGCCCGTGGTGAAGACCAGGATCTTGTCGGTGGTCTGGGCATGGAAGGCGAGCTTGAGCTTGTCGCCTTCCTTGAAAGACAGACTGTCGAATTCCGACAGATGGCCCTTCATGGCGCGCAGCCAGCCCTTTTCCGAGACGACGACCGTGACCGGCTCCTTCTCGATCATGGCGTGCTGGATATGCGTCTCGTCGTGCTCGGGCGCGTCGGCAAAGCGGGTGCGGCGCCGGCCGAGGTCGGTGCGCGAGCCGAAACGGTCGCGCAGCTTCTCGACCTCCCAGCGGATCGTCTTCCACTGCTTGGCGTCGGAGGCGAGCAGCGCCTCGATCTGCGATTTTTCGGCGGTGAGGTTGTCGAATTCCTTGCGGATCTCGAACTCCTCCAGCTTGCGCAGGGCGCGCAGGCGAAGGTTCAGGATGGCCTCGGCCTGAACGTCTGTGAGGTCCCAGCGGGCCATCATGACCTGCTTGGGTTCGTCCTCCTCGCGGATGATGCGGATCACATCGTCGATGTTCAGATAGGCGATCAGGTAGCCCCCGAGGATTTCGAGGCGCCGCTCGATCTCTGCCAGCCGGTGCCGGGACCGCCGGACGAGGACCTCCTTGCGGTGGTCGAGCCACTGCTGCAGCGCCTCCTTCAGCGAGACGATGTTCGGCACGCGCCCGCGCGACAGGACGTTCATGTTGAGGCTGAAGCGGTTTTCCAGCTCCGACAGCTTGAAGAGCGATTCCATCAGGATCGCCGGATCGACGCTGCGGCTCTTGGGGACGAGCACGACGCGGATGTCTTCGGCGCTCTCGTCGCGGATGTCCTCCAGGAGCGGCAGTTTCCGCGCTATCAAAAGTTCGGCGATCTTTTCGATCAGCTTGGCCTTCTGCACGCCGTAGGGGATTTCCGTGACGACGATCTGCCACGTGCCGCGCCCCTGGTCCTCGACGGTCCAGTGCGCCCTCACCCGGAACGAGCCGCGGCCGGTCTTGTAGGCCTCGACGATCGTCTCCCAGCGATCGACTATGATGCCGCCGGTCGGAAAATCCGGTCCGCGGACCATGTTCTCGTCGTCGTCCTCCGGGTGCGGCGTCTGGGTCAGGAGGTCCTCGACCGAGGCGTCCGGGTGGTCGATCAGGTGGAGCGACGCCTTGCAGAGCTCGGCGACGTTGTGGGGCGGGATCGAGGTCGCCATGCCGACGGCGATGCCGGTGGATCCGTTGGCCAAGAGGTTCGGAAAGGCGCCGGGGAGAACCGTCGGCTCCTCGTTCTCCTCGTTGTAGGTCGCGCGGAAGTCGACCGCGTCCTCGGTAATGCCGGAGAGCAGTTCGGTCGCCGCCTCGGTCATGCGCGCCTCGGTGTAGCGCATGGCGGCGGCGTTATCGCCGTCGATGTTGCCGAAATTGCCCTGCCCGTCGACCAGCGGGTAACGCACGGAGAACGGCTGCGCCAGGCGCACCACCGCGTCGTAGATCGACTGGTCGCCATGCGGATGGAACTTGCCCATCACCTCGCCGACGATCGAGGCGCATTTGGCGAAGCGCTGGTCCGGATTGAGCCGCAGCAGGCGCATGGCGTGCACGATGCGGCGATGCACGGGCTTCATGCCGTCGCGCACGTCGGGCAGCGCCCGGTGCATGATGGTCGACAGCGCATAGGCGAGGTAGCGCTCCTCGAGCGCTTTCTTCAGATCGACGGGCTCGATGCCATCGCCGTCGCCATCGCCGGACCCCGGCGGAATCAGGCTTTTTCCCATGGTCGGGGGTTAGCGGAGGCAGCGGGCCGGGGCAAGTGGGACGAAAAGCCATCCCCGCGGATGTTTGCGTAACCCTCCCCCGCTCCCGACGCCACGAAACGGCAACGTTGCCGTGCGATCCGGATGGACGGTGGAATGCCGGCGGAGGTTCGTCCGCTGGATCACTGCGGGAGTGGCATAGTTTACAGACGGCGTCGGCTCGCGCCGGCAAGGACATCATACGGTCGCTTTTTCTTCGATTGATGACGAAGAACCCCACGGAAACCTCAGGGAACACATCATGACGCATTTCAAATCCAGGCTCGGAACCCTCGCGACCGCCGGTCTCCTGGCCGCGCTGGCACCATTGCCCGCCTTCGCCCAGAGCGCCGACGAAGTCGCCGCCCGCCTGAAGGCCATGTTCGAGAAGCAGGGCGTGCAGGCTACCTGGGACAATGTGAGCGGTTCCGGTTCCTCCGTCATGCTGCAGGGTGTGGCGATGAGCGTCCCGGGCGAAGAGGAGGGCGTCCAGATCGGCGACCTCGACCTAGAGAACGTCAGCCAGGACGGCGAAACGATCGTCATCGGCACCTTGTCGATGCCGACCTATTCCTTCTCCAGCGAAGGCGTGGAAATCGACATGAGCGACATGTCGATTTCGGGTTTGCGGCTGCCGCCGCAGGATATGGCCGATCCCATGAACGAGATCGCAGTCTATGACAGCGCCGACATCGGCTCCCTGAACGTTTCCTACGGCGGCATGGACGTGTTCACGCTCCAGCAGCTGCATACGGAGATGACGGGGGGCGACGGCACGCCCTACGCTTTCAGCGGCGCCGCGGAACGCTTCTCCGCCGATCTCTCGGCGGTCGAGGACCCGAAGACGAAGGCGGCCCTTGCGAGCGCCGGCTACGAGACGCTGGAAGGCACGGTCGAGATGGCCGGAACCTGGGAGCCGGAAAGTGGCAGGCTCGCGCTCGATCAGTACGACATCTCGATCGACAATGCCGGCACGCTTGGCTTGACCTTCGAGATCACCGGCTACACACCGCAGTTCATCGCCGCGCTGCGCGAGACGCAGGCGAAGATGGCCGAGACCGAGGGCCAGGACCAGTCGGCGCAGGGCATGGCGATGCTGGGCCTGATGCAGCAGCTCAACCTGCACGGCGCGACGCTGCGTTTCGACGACGACACGCTGACCCGGAAGGTGCTCCAGTACTTCGCCGACCAGCAGGGCGCCAAGCCCGCCGACATCGCCAACCAGGCGAAGGCCGTGCTGCCCTTCGCGATGATGCAGATCGGAAACCCGGCCCTGACCACCGAGGTCAGCGCCGCCGTGAACGCCTTCCTCGACAATCCCGAGAGCCTGGAGATCCGCGTGGCACCGGCAAACCCCCTGCCCTTCGCCATGATCGCGGCCAGCGCCATGACCGCGCCGCAGTCGCTGCCGCAGCAGCTCGGCGTCGGTGTGGCGGCGAACGAGTAGCGACGGCGGCCACGGCCCGTGCAGTCTGGAACCCCTCGGTCCGGAATGGATCGAGGGGTTTTTTGTTGGCGGTCTCGGGGGCGCGGCGGCCCGCCCAGGTGTTTTCGATCAACCATCGCGCAGCCCCTCGCCCGTCCTTCGGACCCCCGTGAACGGGGAGAAGGGGGTATCGCGGACGTGCGGGAAATTGTGGAGATGAAGCCGACTTGGACGTGATAGCGCGTCCCTTCTGTCTGCCTGCGTCTCCAGCGCCCTGGCGGTCTTCACCGACCCGCCAATGGACGTCAGAGGTTCACGCTCGCCTCTTTCAAACCATCGCAAACTACCTGGCGCAGTTGGCGTGCGGTGGAATCGCGGAAAATATGCAGGGCATCCAGAAACGAAGTCCAATCCGCAGGCTGACGCGAAAGCTCCACTGACTGTTGAGATTATGTCCGGCGATCAATGCGGCTTCTGCATCAACTTAGTCCGGATGCTGCGAATGATGAAGCGTGACGCATGCGCTGACAGATGATGGTCATCGATGAACATTGGCTTGCCGTCCAGGAAGTAAGAACACTTTCCATCAGGGCACTGCACCGCGCTAATATCAATGTAGTCCGGAATAATCTGAGCCATGGTCTTGTTGTAGGCAAGCAGGTTCTGACGGAAGCTTGGGTCTCCTGCGCAGCGGGTTTCCATGGACTTATCGTCCAAAAGATAGTCTGGAACCGCAATACAGCGATCAAGAAACACGCCGGGGCGAACCGTGTCACCGATATAGTAGACTTCATGGCCGAAAGCCGCAATCCTTCGGATCAGTTCATTCGTTGCTTGTGCCATCTCCTCGGGATCTCCGCGAGCGGCATTGGAGACGATTACCGTTGACGGCCTCCACTTCTTCAGCACGTTCATCATGCGCTTGTTGTGTCTGACACAGTCTTGCGACGGAACGCGCCAGGTGAACGAAGTGTTTCCGACCTGCGGCGCGCAACCACCGAAGAACATTGCATAGATGTTGGCTTCCGCTTCGAAGGAAGACGCGACGCCGGAGAAAAGGTGCATCGCGTGACTATCACCGTAGACGATGATGTCACGCGGCTTTTTACTCCATTTCTGGCAGTAGAAGATTTTCTTGCTCACAGAAGGGTTGGTGCGGCCGCAGCTGCTACGCATACCTCCCACCTGCGCGATTTTCTTCCGTTCAGGCGGAACCCGGGAGCCCCATCCGTTCGAAGACCACGCCGAACCGGCGGGGAGCACTATTGCCAGCGCGGCCAAGATCCCGGTCGCAGCGGCCCATGAAAAGCGCCAGCGCCTCCGCCGGAACGGCTGTTCAACGAACTCGTAGAGCATCCAAGCCAAACCGAACGTTATGCCGATCAGCAGAGTTGTCTTCCACCATGGGAAAACTCCCGGGGGAGACATGAAAGAGGCAAAAACCACCACAGGCCAGTGGATGAGGTATGACGAATAGCTGGTCTTCCCAATCCATACCGCGACGGGGTTGCGCAGGATGATGCCGGACATCGGTGCCATACCACCGAAGATCGCGAGCGCTGCGCCTAGACAGGGAAGAAGTGAAGCAAAACCCGGGAAGGGAGTTTCCTCGGTATAGAGCAGGACTGAAGCAAGGATCATCCCCAAGCCGGAGACCAATGCCATTTCCCTGTAAAAAGCCGGCACCACAAAACGGGGGATCCAAACCAACGCGGCTCCGAACCCAAACTCTACGATCCTGGCAGGCAGGAGATAGAATGCCGTTACCCCATCACCGCTCCTGATCCAGAACACGGCGAGGGCGAGGCTTGAGATGCTCATGAGCGCCAATACGATCGGGGCGACCAAGCGAGGCAGGCGGAACAGCAGAACGATGGTCAGAGGCCAGAACAAGTAGAACTGTTCTTCTACGCTCAATGACCAAGTGTGGAGGAGCGGCTTCAATTTCGTCGATGTGTCGAAATAATCGGCAATGCTCCAGAAATGGAAGTTTGATAGGCTGAAAATCGCATACATTGTCGATTCTCCGAGCGCCTTCAAATCCTTTGCGCCAAACACAAGAACGCCAAAATAGAAAGTAATGGCGAGAACGACAAAGAATGCCGGGAGAAGACGTCTGGCACGGCGTATATAAAAATTACCGAAACTGAATTCTCCCGCATTGATCTCTTTCACGATCAGATTCGTGATCAGATAGCCGGAAATAACAAAGAAGACATCTACGCCGACGAAACCGCCCGTGAACGGCCAGACATCGAAATGATAGAGTATTACCGATCCCACCGCGATCGCACGTAATCCATCGATGTCGGGCCTATAGTTCATCAGCAACACCTCGCGCAGCAGTTTTCCCCTAAGCATGCCAGCCTGAGAATCTCAACCGCTCCCGCCGCTACCCCGCTTGGACAGGACGCGAAGCTGGTTCGAGCGCAGTCGTCGAAGCAGCCGGCGCCTTGAATAGCGGTACTGGCGACCGTCTTCGCGTCGCGGACCGGCCGGCTCGTCACCAACAACAGGACGTGCCTTTGAAACAAACGGAGTTCGGCGATCTCCGACAACCGCTCGGTGGTTCGCATTGCCCCGCCCTGCTCCCACTCCCGCTCCTCAAAGGCTGTGGAGCCGGCGCCACTCGCGGCAGGAGAGATCGAGGATGGCGAGGGCACCCGCGCGCAGCTCTTCCGGGGTCATGGCGCAGCCCGGTTTCGCACCTGTCAGAGGCACATGGACGAAGCCGCTCATGGCGGGGGCGAAGCCGTCGCAGGCCTTGGCGCGCGACAGCATGAAGACCGTGTTGCAG
>CATMOC010000055.1 GCA_950071955.1 uncultured Mesorhizobium sp.
AAAGCAAAGTGACCACGACAAACAGCAAGTTGCTGTAGGCCGCTGCTTTCGAGCAGTTGGTGAAGACGGTCATTTTACCCTCCGGAAATGAGGTTGATCAGAGGACCGGGGCGAGCGACCGCGCCGGCGGTTGAGCGGATGCGGCGCCTACTTGGCGCCGCGGCTTTCGAGCACGCTGTCCCAGCTCGCGGTGGCGGGGGTCTTCCCCTTTCCCGGCTGTGCCAGGCCGGCCGAGGCCGCGCGCTGCGCCTCGTAGGCGGCAGGGTCCGGCTTGACGTCGGCCGCCGGCTGGGCTGGCGCGGAAGCCGAGGCATCCGGCTTGGCCACCGGCACGTTCGCGGTGACGAAAGCGACGATTGCCTCGGCGGCCATGCTGCCGGCCGTCTGCGCGAGCTCGATCGCCGCCGTCATGCGGCCGGCGTCGCCCTTGATGCCTTCGGCGGATAGGATCGCGCCGATGCGGTCCATGGCTGCCTTGTAGCCTTCGGACGTGCTGCCCTGCGGCTGCGTTGCCGCGGCGATCGCGGCCGTGACGGCGGGGTTTGCCCCGCCCTGGGTCTGGGTGGACATGGTCCCTCCTGTGGTTGCGGCCTCGTCGTGAGGCGCCGGGTTGTCCGGCGCATCCGCGCCGGGTTCGCCCTCGATCGCGTCGAGGGCATGCTTGGGATCGGAGCGCACGGCGTTCCGGATCGCTGCGATCAGACTGCTCATGATCAGCTCCTGTTCACTTCCCTGACGAAGGCGTCGAAGGCCTCGAGCGGGTCGCCGATGGCGTCGACCAGGCCGCGCGCCATGGCCTCCGGCGCTTCGAAGGCGTCGGCTTCGGTCGCGAGCACCTTGGCCTTGGTGATCCTGCCGCGCCGCGCCGCGGCGACAGTCGCCGCGAACTCGTCGCGCATGGCCTCGACGAGCGCCTGCCAGCGCGACGCCATCTCCGCGCCGAGCGGCTCCCATGGGTTGCCGTCGGCCTTCTTTTTCCCCGCGCGGATGATGGTGAGGTGGATGCCTTTCTGCTCCAGCTCGCCGCTGCGGTCTGCATGCACGATGATCACTCCGATGGAGCCCGCGCCGCCGTATTTCGGCGCCACGATCGACCGCGCCTGGGAGGCGAGCAGGTAGCCGGCCGAATAGGCGAAGTCGGTCAGGATCGCGATCGTCGGCTTCTCGCGCGACAGCCTCGCGATGGCGCCCGCGGTCTCGAAGCCGCCATTGACCTCGCCGCCGTAGCGGTCCACCTCGAAGACCACGCCGCGCACCGCCGAAGACTGCCGCGCCAGCGCGATCTGCGCCTGAAGTCCCTGGTAGGACGTCTCGCCGGACGAGGCACCGATCCATGCGCCCTTGTGCACCAGCGAGCCCTCGACCGGGATGATCGCGACATTCTCGATCATGTCGAAGGGCAGGAGATTGGCGCGCGTGTAGGCCCGCTCGATCCGCCCGCCGAGCTTGCCGGCGAGCGGCCGGCTGTCGGCGCCCGCGACGTGATCCAACGCGCCTTCCGGGTTCAAGATCACGATCGTATCGCCGGCGATGCGCCCGCCCAGCCCGTGCAGGAAGGCCTCGGCTTTGCGAGCGTCGTAAAGCAACGGCGTGTCGAACAGCCGCTGCGCGATATGGCCGTAGCGAAAGCTCATGGCGTGCCTCAGATGAACCGGATGCGCTTGGCGAAACGCCCGCGCCGGCCGGTCGTTTTCAGGTCGCAGGCGCCTTGCAGCCGCGCCAGCTCGGCGTCGATCGCCGCCATGTTCGCCGCCGCCACGCGCATGCGCCGCTGCGTCACGGGCGAACGGATCTCGATCTCCTCCAGCTGGTCCCCCGCGAGCAGCTTCAGCTTCGCTCCATAGAGCGCCTGCCACAGCGCGCAGGGATCGTCCTGGTCGACCTCCACTCCGCCGAGCTTGATCATGGAAGGCATCAGGCGTCGTCCCGCTTCCGAGCCGCCGGCTCCTCGTCGTCCTTGTCTTCCTTCGCAGCGCTGTTCTTCGGCACGAAGGGCGACGGCATGCCGGCACCGACGTAGCGGTTGTGTTCCGAGACACGCTGCTCGAATACCTCGTCGGGATCCTGCCCGAGCTCGGCGATTTCGGCGGCAAGCGTGGTCGTGCCGTTGACGATCTTCTCCGTTGACGCCTTGGCGCTCTTGCCATCGTCGGCGGTCGGCTTCGCCGGTCCCTGCCACAGAGCCCAGCAGGCCGAGTCCCGGTTGGCGCGAAACGCCTCGTAGCCGCCGGGGAAGTCGATCCGCCCCGTGCCGATCTCTTCGTCGAGCCAGTTCTCGTACACGGCCTGCGGGATCGGCGCGGCGATCCGCTCGCGCCGCCGCACCACGACGGGCCAGATCGACGAGTTCTCCATCCGCACGCTCGAATAGGTCGAGTTCGTGTGGTCCATGGTCAGGCCGCCGGTGGTGATTCCGATGGCGCGGGCCATGTCGCGCGACAGCTCGGCCGAGACCGGCAGGAACTGCGGACCCGGCGTGTTCGTCGTCAGCAGCTCGAGCTTTTCGCCCGGCGCGAGATGCGAGACGGTTGGTTCTCCGCTGATCGAGATCTTGCCTTCCGCCGCGCGGTCGAGTGCGGCCAGGAAGTAATTGCGATAGTCGTCGGTGAAGCTTTCCTTGTTCTCTCCCGGCGCGTCGCCCAGCGCCGTGACCGCCTCGAAAGCGTCCTGCGACGGCGACGGGCTGGTCAGCGCAATGCCGAAGATCGTCTGCAGGATCGAGGTCTGGATCGTCGCGTCGACCAGTATCTCGTGCTGGATGTGCTTGCGGAAGGCCGGGGCGATGCGCGAAATGCCGCGCACGTCCGACACGTCCATCGGGTCGAAGACGTGGATCACCTGCTGCCGCCCCATTGTGTCGAGCGCCATGTGATCGCGCTTGACGGTGATCCCGTCCTCCATCTCCTCGAAACGGTAGGCCACGGGCCGACCGTTCTCGTCGTGGATCACGCCCTGGAAGATGGTCTCGAAGGCGTTCGTGTCCTGCACCAGCTTGGTCGGCGTCACCATGCAGAGCTTGGTGCCGGTCGTGATGCCGTAGCGTCGGCGCATCGGCTCGGTGAAAAAGTCGATCCGCCCGATCGCCTCGCCGAAGGCCATGTCCCAGCGCAGCGCGATGTCGATCGACTGCGGGATCGTGTGCTTGCCGCGTACGTCGCATTCCCGCGGGTTCCACGCCCACTTCTTCCACCGCTTCTTGACGCGCCGCGTCCAGGCGGTCGTGAATTCCGGCGACCAGCCCAGCGCCTCGGCGTCCGGTTGCGGATTGAGCACCAGCTCGACCCCGACCGTGTCGGCGATCACCTGGTCGGCGGCACCGCGCAGCCGGCCCGAATTCTGGATCAGGTCGAGCGCCAGGCCGGCCGCCCGCTGCCAGGCCACGCGGATCTCGTCGCGGCTCTCGCGCAGATAGGCCGGCCGGGTGTTGATGACGGCCGACCGCGTGTCGCGCAGATAGGCGGACCCCGGACGTGGCCGCAATATCTCCCCGGCCAGCGCGGGCGCCGAGCCCGCCTTGACCCGATAGCGCGGTTTGTCGGTCACTGCCGCTTCTTCCACCTGTTTTCACCGGCCGCCGTATCGGCCTTCTTTGCCGGATTCCGAGCCGGTACCGCGGCGGGCGTCGCGGGTGCGAACAACCCGTCCTCGAAGTCCATCTGCGCCGCAGGCAGCGGCGTCTCCCGCTCGGCCTCGATCCTGTCCCAGATCGCATCCGGCAGGCCGCGGGTGCCGTAGAGGATCGCCGCCACCTCGGCCTGGTTCATCGTGTCGAGACCCTCGTTGGCCTGCGCCGGGTCCTTCTCCCACTTGTATTCGGTGAACCCGTCCTTGCGCCGCTTTGGCACCCGGCGCTCGGCGGTGAGCTGGCGGTAATATTCGTCGTCCATCCCCTTCGGGAGCCCGACGAAGCCGCGCTCGAGTGGATCGGTCTTGGCGACGTTCCGGTAGAGCGCCATCTTCAACACCGAGCTGTTGAAGGTGTAGAACCGCCGCGAATACCGGATCGTCTTTCCGGTGCGGTGGTTGCGCTCCTTCTTTACCCGCTGCGTCAGCGGCGCGCTCTCGCTGTTGGCGCCGCGCACCATCACCACGATGCCGGCCGGGTGCCGCTTGGCCCAGTCCCACACTTCCTCGGTGTACGCGTTGCCATCGATGGCGCATCGGTCCGGCGCGATCCGGCGGCCATGGACGTTCGGCCAGGTCTGCTTCGTCAGCGCGTCGAGCCGGTCCTGGCACGTCTTGTCCGATATGTGGCCGGGGATCACGCCGTAGTCGACGACGAAGCGCCGGAAGTCCCTGCCCCAGGCTACCGCCTGCCATTCGACCCGGTCGCCCTGGCAGTCGATGCCAAGCGTCAAGACAAGGCCGCCCTGCGGGATGCGTCCGCGCGAATAATCCGACTGCGCCGCGCGGTCGCGAAGGGTTTCCCAGGGAGGCGATTCCCCCGCCGTGACATAGGCCCGGCCGACCGTGTCGTTGAGGAACGTCTGCTCCGACGCGGGATCGCCGCGGGCACCGATCCATTCCCGCGCGATGCGCTCCCAGCTCTGCAGGGCCGAGACGACGGACCAGAGGTGGAACGAGCGGTGGTGGCGTTTGGCCTTCGGGTTCTGCGCCCGCCATTCCCCGCGCCGCACGATCGATCGACGATGATGCTCATCGATCGTTGCGCCGCATTCGCCGCAGGTGAAATGCGCGTCTTCCGGCTTGTCCTCGTCGAGGTTGGCCAGCATGTTTTCCCATTCGAGCGTCTGGTAGTGCCCGCAATGGGGACAGGGCACGTACAGGTGCTCCTGGCTGCCCTCCTCGAAATTCTTGGTGATCCGGCACCCCGGCATCACCAGAGGCGTCGATATCTTGAGGATCTTGGCGAACTCGTAGGCCCGCGACCGGCTGTCGGCCTGCGTCTCCGGATCGCCGGCCGAATTGTTCTCCCACTTCGACAGGTCGTCCTGCACCTGCCTGGTCATCGAGACCTGGCTCAGCGAGGCCGCCGAGTTGGCGCCGGAGATCTGGATCGCCCCGCGCCCGTCCACGCGCTCCTTGTAGAGCAGGCTGTCGAGCCCGTCCCTCTGCCGCATCGGAAACAGGCGCGCCAGGGCGGCCGTGTTGCGCAGCATCGGCGCGAGCTTCATCTTGCTCCAGCGCTGCGCGTTGCTCTCCGTCGGGTGGACGTAGAGGATGTCGCCCGGGTCCATGTCCATGGAGCCGAGCGTGAAGATGTTGGCCAGCACGGTGCCGCCGAGCTGCGCCGACTTCATGATCGTCACGACCCTGCACGGGTCGGCGGGCGACAGCGCCCGCAGGATCTCGTCGAAATACGGGAACATGTCCCGGTTGTAGGGACCGGGAAACGGGCTCTCGCGCTTCGAGAAGACGACGTTGCGCTCGGCCCAGTCGAGATAGTCGACGTCGGGCGGCGGCATGAGAACCTCCGCCAGCACGTCGCGCGCCAGGCGCTCCGCGTTGGCGGTGTTGACGATCATCGAGGTCACGTCAGTTCACCGTCGATATCTCGTCGGCCTCGAGCACCGTCTCGACCGTGTCCGGCATCGCCGCGCCTTCCGCCGAGGCCTGCTTGGCCGCCGCCGTGCGGATCTTGCGGAACTCGCGCCGCATCAGGTGCAGCACGTCGCGCTGCGGTACCTTGAACTCGGCCGCCACGGCGTTGGCGAGATCGGTCAGGCCGCCCTCGAAGACGAGCATCATGCCCGTCGCGACCCGCATCATTCCGGCGCGGGACGCCTCGGTCTCAACCAGTGTCCCCGAGGCCTCGGCATCGGCGATCGCCGCGTTGCGGTTGGCGCGGCGAAGCTGCTCGAGCTTCTGCTGCTTGATCTCGTACTCGACGCCCGTCGGCTGGACCGGCCTGCCTTCGCGGACCGGCACGGCGTCCCGCTGCGCGCCGGTACCGGCATCGGGTTCCGGGTCGTCCGGCCCGTCCGCGTCGAGACGGGTTTCGATGCCGTTGCCGAGTCGCTGCGAAATGTCGAGGGTGAGCCGAAGGTCGGCCTTGGCCCGCTCGACGATGATCTTGGCGCTTCGCCCGCTGCCCTGCAACGACCCGGGGCCGATCTTGCCTTCCGAGAGATACTGGCTGACCCGGCCCGGCGAGACACCGATCAGCGCCGCGAACGCGCCCTTGCTGACGGCGGCTTCCATTCCGACTTTACCGTTGTTCTTTAATGCTTTAGCCGCTCTTTAGCTCTTTAGGCTTCGAATTTACTCTCAGACTGCCGGTATTTCGGGGTCGCCCCGGCCCGTGGAGGGGGCAGGCGGCGATACGGTCCCTTGGCAGGGGGAGCCCCCGCCCACCTCAGCGCGGCAGCAGGCGGCCCAGTTCGTGCATGATGCGCGGCGCCAGCACTTCCTCCAGCACCTCGGCCATCACCTCGATGTAGACGGCCTCATTGTTGATGATGTCGTGGGCCGGGTTCGGCCCGAACAGCTCGCGGATCGGATGCCTCGCTTTCGTCGTGCGCATGAACACGCCCGTGTGCCCATTCTTCATCCGCGCGACGAAAGCATGCCGGTAAGACCCCCGAAGCCTGACGCGCACCCCGCGCGACGTCTGCGTGGCGCCGAGCTTGTAGAGCGGTATCCAGCCCGAGCGCGACACCACCTCGGCCGTGTTGCCGCCCGCGTTGAAGCGCGCCGTGGTGATCTCGCGGATCACCTTCTGCGACAGGTCGAGGCGAGGCGCCTGGCGGCGGATCACCCGCGTGCGCGCCGTCTCGCTCACCCGGCGCATGGCGCGGGCGAAGACCTTGGCCTTGATGTCGCCCGGCAGCCGGCCCATCGCGCGGGCGATGTGGGCGAGATCGGAGGCGTCGACGTCGATCATCGCTGTCTATCGCCTCGAGGCGCAAGCGAAACGCCGCGACCGCTCAGTGTCATTCCGTTGATGGTTGCGTAGCCACGCCACGGCTGCCGCACAGGCGGTGACTCGGTCGGCGCTTTCGTGCCTGTCACCGCTGGGGCCGTCGGCGCTTCCACCCGAGAAGGGCGTGCGACACAGCACGGCTCGTCCAATGGGTGGAATCGGCTACCCGATTCGACTGACCTGATCAAGATGCAGCGCGACGGGCGCCACCCTTCCGAAGATGTTCACTTCCACCTTCACCCGGTCGAAGCCCTGCAGGAGGGTTACAACACCCTCGAACGAAGCAAACGGACCGCTGTCCACGCGCACCGCGTGCCCCACCTTCAAGGCGTTGAGCAGCGTCTCCCGCGCCGTCCTGTCCTTCTGCAGAAACAGCTGGAGTTTCAGGATGATGTCGTCCTTTAATGCAGCGGGACGCAAAGCGCCGCCGAGGATGCCGAGCACATGCTCGACGCCCAGGAGACCGGCCATCGCACGGTCGGTTCCCGCTACCTTGACGAAGAGGTAGCCGGGCCAGAACGGCACCTCGACGGCCTCGCGCGGCTTGGCCGACATGCCCCCGCGACGTTTGGGCACGACGCTTTCGACCGGAAGCCAGCGCTCGACGTCGGCCCTGCCGAGGACGATATCCACATCCTTTTCGTGCCCGGTCATCACCCGCAGCACATACCAGCGGCGGCTGGGTTCCGATTCGCCCGCCGCGGCAAGCAGCGCCTGGCTGCGCCGAGACAGGTCCCGCGCCTTGTCGAGCGCCGCCGTCTGCCGGTCGGTCGGTGCGGACGTGGCCGCGTCATTCAGCTGCTTGTGGTCGATCCGCATCATTTCCGCCTGTCTCGTCACCATTCGGCGCCTGTGAGCGCGCCGCTGCCTCGAAGTCGTCCATCCTTGCCGGCCCGCCGGCCGGGAAGAACACCACCGGCTGGCCGCCCGGATCCGGCAGCCATGGCCAGCCGCGTTTCTCGAACTCGGCGCGCCAGTCCTCGAACGTCGCGCAGCCCACTGGTACGGGCTCCATCAGCGGTGCCAGTCGTTCGACCCACGGCTCCACGGTGACGCCGCGGCGATGGTCCGCCCGCTCGTCCATGATCCGCACCTTCGGGAAGCCGTAGCGCGCCTGCCGCTCCAGCCTAGCCTTTCGTCCGGCGGAATCGTCCTGTTCGACCAGACGCCGCAGGAAAGCCGACGAGGGCGGGGGGATTTCCGCCGGCCCCCGAAGCAGCAGCGCGATCCGGTCGGCGGCCCACAATGGCCCGAAGGGCTTCGCAACGAGCGCCGGCGGCGCCACGGCGTCCCGCGCCGGCACCTCGTCGAACAGCTTTTGCGCGAAATACGTCGACAGCGCCGCGACGTGATCCTTGCCGTGGCGCTTCAGCAGCGCCAGCCAGGCGGGATGGCGACTTTCGGCGCGGTCCTGCTCGTCCGGCGTCAGCCTCAGCCATTCCGCCAGCCAGCGGTCTTTCGGCACGCCCGCAGATTGCGGATGGCTGCGCACCAGCTTCCAGAACCGCCTCTCCAGCGCGTCGCGGCCGCGCCGGTCCTCCCCGACCTCGGTTGACGCGTCGCCCGGCCCGCCTTCCTCGCCCTCGCGCCCGCGCGCTCTCTCATTCGTTAACAGGGGGTCGTTAATAGGTGCCGGTCCAGGACCGGCAGGGGGTGCCGATATACCGGCAGGGGGTGCCGGCTGGCCGGCAGGGTCCCCGCCCTCGCGCACGGCCGCCACGTCCGGGTGAACCGGGTCCAGAACGACGCGATAGACATGCGCGGAATCTCGCCCGCTCGGGTCGTTCTGCTCGTGTCTCTCCAGATAGCCGCTCGCCACCAGGCGCTCGATCGCCTCGAACACGGTCGATCGCGCGCAGCCCATCTCGTCGGCCATCTTTACCTGGCTGCGGCGGCACCAGCCGAAATCGTCTGTGTGCCGCCCCAGAACGCACAGCACCTGCAGGTCGCGCGGCTTCAGCGCGCGATCGGTCGCCGCCCTTGCAGGGATGATGGACAGCCGCGGCCCGCTCACCGAAGTCCGCCTCCGCTTGCGCGAGGCCGCGTCTGCCGGGCAGGACGTCCCCGCCCGCTCCCGCTCCTTCCCGCGAAAATCCGCTTACCGATCTCACCCGAGCGCAGCCCCCTCACCTTAGGGCCGCGGACATGCGCCGCCATGCCGATCGCGTCGCCGCCGCCGGCGGCGGCACCCCGGCACACCCAGTTGTTCTTGGCCGCGTTGAAGGAGAACCGGTCCCTGCCGCCGCAGGCCGAGCACGGCTGCGGATGCTCGGTTCCCCGCCGCGCAAAAGCCAGCCCCAGCCGCTCGGCAGCGTCCGCGATGGTGACGGCACGCGCGGCTTCGATGAGTTCGGCGGCGGAGGTCATGCGGCGCTTCTTCCGGATTGACCCATGCCGGGAAGCGGATCAACCTTGGCGTTCAAACGGGAATGGAGGGGGACATGGCAGAAAGTGTCGAGAAACTCGGGCCGATAGAGACAATCCGGCAGATCGTTGAAGTTTTCACGCGCATGAAAGTAGATATTTCTATCAAGGAACCGGGCGTCGATGGGTTTATCGATTCCCAGAATAACATTCATAAGAGCCTGTTCTTGTTGTTGTTTTCGATGAAGGATAGCGATGGAAGGAACATTTGGTATTTGAATCAACAGAATGCGATCTTCAACTTCATCGAACAATTTTGGCCCAATGCCGAAAGCGGGTTCGACAGGGTCTCCAGCCGTAGCGCTCCCGTTCTCCAGAAGGGCGACGACGCGCGGATGAGACAGATTGTCGAGAGTAGTACTCTCCCACTGTCCGAGGCGATCGATATCGTCCTGGCCGCGTACTTCCGATCGGTGCGGACGATCGCGAGGGATAACAAAATAGAACTGCCGGACCTCTACCACCGGCTTGCCTCCGCGATTGCCAGGATCGAGGCGTTGTGGGTGTGCGACAGCCTTGCAGAGGAGTCCGTCGAAGCGGCGAGAGAAAAATACTCCTCCTCGGCGCTTTCTCTCCAACAGGATCTCGGCCGACTTGCCGTCGAAACCGAGACCTTGACCAATAGGACGGCGTTGGCACTCGACAAATCGGCTCAATTGGAACAGACGATAGCGAGTAGCTCCGTGTCGGTCGAAACCCTGGCGAAGACATTCAATGAAAAGTATGGAAATGCAGATGAAAAGGCCACTTCTTTCATTGAATCGGTCCGAACGAAAGTTAACACGGGCGCACTGAAGATACATTGGGTAGATCGAGGGCGCATTGCTCGTGGGCAGTTCTGGGTATCTGCCGCGGTCATTGCTGCGATGCTGGTTGCCGTTCCCGCCGTCGCGATCATATACAGCGACGAGGTCGTCGCATTTATGCATCACCTGACCGATGCGGCGACCGTGGATGTCGGCCCCGACCCGAGCGCCATAACCGTGACGGTCGCGACCATCAGCAGATTGCTGATCATCACCATTCCCGTCGCTCTCTACTTCTGGCTTATCCGCCTGGTCGTGCGGTTCAACATGCGCTCGATGCTCCTCATGGACGATGCATCTATTCGCGCGACAATGCTCGAGACCTACTATCGAATGATCGAGGACGACGCGGCTAAGAAGGAAGATCGTGCGCTCGTACTGCAGGCTCTCGTACGCCCCGCGCCGGGGCACGGGGCAGACAGTGTCGATCCCCCCAACTTCACCGAAGTCATCGACAAGGCGATGGGACGGTCCTGAACACTTTTCACGTCCGTTACTGCCCAGTTGGCTGCGATTCTCTTGGAACTCGCCTCCTCCAACACCGTTCTCCCCGCTGTTGTCGTGAGGTCGCGTATGCCTGGCCAGTTCTCCCCGCCCGTTCGTGTATCGCTCGGCCGCGCCGGCAACGTCGCCCACGCGGTCGCCTCGCCCAAGAAGGCCGCCGAGATCCTGCTGACCGACTGGCCGACGGACTGGACGGCCAAACACCTGGCGGCGCGCAAGGCCGTTCTGAAGGCCATGGAAAGCGCCCACACTGCCGCCGCCCTCGCCCGCGCGCGAAAGGCCTTCGCCGAGGCCGCCGACGAGGCCGGCATCCTGCTCCCCGAACCGCCGAAATCGCTCGCCCGCGAAGGCTTCCGGACGCCCGACTGGAACGGACGCAAGCACAGACCGAAGCGCGACAGGTAGCATCATGCCGCCCTCGCCATGTTCGCGCCGATGATGCTATTGAACTCGGCATGCTTACGGGATGGAAGAGCAGGCTTCTTGTACTTGGATGGTGTGCGTTTCTCGGCGCCTTCACTTTCGTTGCCGCCACTGATTTCGCCCTCATACGCAATGCCCAATGGTGCGGCGGCGCAGACCAGCACTGTTTCCGCGAGTGGGTGAGCGCTCTCAGCGGTTGGGCCGCGACCATCGCAGCTGCATTCACGATCTTCTTCCTCTATCGGCAGAATGCCGAACAGAAGAAGCAAAGCGACTTCGCGCTTGGAAATGCCGATCCGACGATGGACGTCACTGGAGACTTGGAAGATCCGGAAACAATCGTCGTACGCATCGTAAACTGGAACCGGCGAGGCGTTATTCTGCACGGGATCAGTTTTTCTGGAACGAAGGCGAACAGTACCTTTCGGATCCAGGAACTGAAGATTGACGAAAGTTTGTGGGACTTTGAGGAGAAGTATGGTCTTCCCTATCTTCGCGGGTGGGAGGACCGCCAATCTCCACCTCACGCTGCTCAATATAAGCTCACAGGCTACGATGAACATCCATTCTTCGTTTGGCCAGAAGCGACGGAGGTAGTGACCTATCTCGAATTGATAGATGACAAACATAAGCATGTTGTCCGGCGCGCTTCGCTCTATCCCCCAGCATGGCCGTTGACCGGGGAAAACACACTCGTCGCCCCACCCCGACCCGTCAGAGACTGACACCTTTTCAGTAGGCATCATTTCGACCTCACCACGTGCAGATCCGCGCCGCGCGCGGTCGCGGGCCGCGTCGATGAGCCGGCAGACGTCGGCCTCCGACACGTCACCCCAGCACCTTCGCGGTGTCGAGCATGTCGAACCGGCCCGAGCGCCAGGCGTGATCACGGCCGCGGCTTGCAGGAGTGTCATTCGGCCGCCTCCAGTCCCTCGACTGGCTCGCGCCGCGCCAGGTGCCCGCAATTGGCCCGCACCAGCGCCTCGGCCAGCGGCGGGCAGACCGAGTTGCCGCAGCACGAGCCCTGCACGGTCTGGGTGATCGGGGTGCCGTCCGCGCGGCGGTCGATGATGTAGCTGTCGGGAAAGCCCTGCGCCCGGAACCGCTCGCGCGGGGTCAGCATGCGCATGCCGATGTCGGCGATGGCGAAGGTCTGGCCGTCGATCTCGACGGTCACCAGCCC
>CATMOC010000056.1 GCA_950071955.1 uncultured Mesorhizobium sp.
TCGAGTTCGCCCCGTTCCGACGGCTTGATCGAGGCGGCGACGTCGACGACGTCGTGCTCGACTTCATCGGGCCGTTTCCGCGCTTCCTGGCGCGCCACGGCTATGAACTGCGCCTGCGCACGTTCCGCCTCCTCGGCAACATCCACCACGTCGAGACGGGGCTTGCAGCCGAGCAGGCACAGATCGCCGAACTGATCGACGCCTTCTTCGTCGCGCAGGCCGAATGGCAGACCTTGCTGGAAGGCGCGGCCGACGCGATGACGGGCTTCGCGGACCGGGTCGAGATCGTCATGCTGACGGCCATGCCACACCGCCACCGCCAGACGCGGCGGACCTATCTCGACAGCCTGGGATTGCCCTACCCGCTGGTCACCACCGAGATGGCGAAGGGTCCGGCGATCCGCAGCCTGCGCGGCACGAGCGGCCGGCCCGTCGCCTTCGTGGACGACCAGCCGCGCAACCTTCTGTCCGCGCTGGAGACGGTGCCGGAGACGCACGCGTTTCACCTGATGGCGGACAACTCGCTGCGCGAACTTCTGCCCGCACCTCCGGACGGGGTGGTCGTCGTGGAAGACTGGCAGGACGCCGGCCCCCGAATCGCCGCGGCTCTCGGCGTCTGACGATCGAACCCGTTCCTACAGGATCAACCGCATGAGCGGACGGCCCGCTTTGCGGCCGGCCACCTTCTCGAAGCCGGCCTTCTCGAACACGCGCGTCGAGCCGACGAACAGACCGATGGAGCGGGAACTCTTCGACTGGTCCATCGGACAGGCGTCCAGCACGCGTGCGCCATTGTCGCGGGCATAGCGGATGCCTTCGGCGACCAGCCGATGGCTCAACCCCTGGCCGCGCGCCTTCGACCGGATGAAGAAGCACGAGATCGCCCATGCGCCTGGGTCGAATGTTTCGGCGGGATCGATCGGCGCCGAAACCCGGCCGGCATTGTTCCACTCGGGAACGTCGGCGCGTGGTCCGATCTGCATCCAGCCGAGTGCGCGGTCGCCGTCGAAGGCAAGCAGGCCCGGCGGCGGCCCGGCTTCCACCCGGTTCATCAGATGCGCCTTGTTGGATTCGCGATTGTTCTCGCGGCGCTTCGCCGGCGGCAGGCGGAAGTGCGTGCACCAGCAGCCGTAGCAGGCGCCCTGCGGCCCGAACAGCTCTTCGAGCGCCGGCCAAAGCTCGGGCGTCAGCGGCCGCACGACCGTCGCGTGGCTTTCAACAGCGGACATGACGTCTCCTTTCCGGTTGCCTTGCCCCGGCGGTGTGCCTCGACTATCATGCGATTTGTTCTCTTTATGTTCGCAGCCATGGCGCCTGCTGTCAACAATCCTCTTGCCGGTTTCTGCCGCGATTGCCTCGCGCGCCAGGCTGACGCGTTACCGCGCCGCTGCGAGGCGTGCGGGAGCCCGCGGCTCGCGCGCCATCCGGAGCTCTACCGGCTGTCGCTCGCCCATATCGACTGCGATGCCTTCTATGCCGCCGTGGAGAAGAGGGACCGCCCGGAACTGCGCGACAGGCCCGTCATCATCGGCGGCGGAAAGCGCGGCGTTGTCTCGACGGCCTGCTACATAGCCCGGATCAACGGCGTGCGGTCGGCGATGCCGATGTTCAAGGCGCTCGCCGCCTGCCCGGAGGCCGTGGTGATCAAGCCGGACATGGAAAAATACGCCCGGGTCGGGCGGCAGGTACGCGAGATGATGCAGGCGCTGACGCCGCTGGTGCAGCCGATCTCGATCGACGAGGCCTTCCTCGATCTTGCCGGCACCGAGAAGCTGCACGGCATGCCGCCAGCGCTGGTGCTCGCCCGCTTCGCGCGCAACCTCGAGAAGGAGGTCGGGATCTCCGCCTCGGTGGGGCTGTCCTATTGCAAGTTCCTCGCCAAGATCGCCTCCGACACGCAGAAGCCGCGCGGCTTTGCCGTCATCGGCGAAGAGGAGGCCGTCGGCTTCCTCGCCGACAAGCCGGTGACGCTGATCTGGGGAGTCGGCAAGGCCTTCGACGAGGTGCTGGAACGCGACGGCATCCGCACCGTCGGCCAGCTCCAGAAGATGGAGCGCGGCGATCTGATGAAGCGCTACGGCACCATGGGCGACCGGCTCTACCACCTGTCGCGCGGCATGGACGAGCGGCGCGTGCATGCCGACCACGAGGCCAAGAGCGTTTCGGCCGAGACGACATTCGACACTGACCTCGCCTCGCCGGAGGATCTGGTGCCGGTGCTGCGCGCTCTCTCCGAGAAGGTCTCCTCCCGGCTAAAGAAATCGGGGATTGCCGGGCGCACGGTGGTGCTCAAGCTCAAGACCAGCGACTTCCGCATCCGCACGCGCAACCGGCAGCTTGCCGATCCGACGCGGCTGGCGGACCGGATCTTCTCCACCGGTCTCGAACTCCTGCGAAAGGAAACCGACGGAACCCGCTATCGGCTCATCGGAATCGGCGTCAGCGACCTCTCGGACGCGGCCAGGGCCGATCCACCCGACCTCGTCGACCTGAAGGCGCGCAAGCGCGCGCTGGCAGAAGGCGCGATCGACGATCTGCGCGACAAGTTCGGCAGGACAGCCGTCGAGACCGGCTACACCTTCGGCAAGGGCCGCAATGCACGCCCGCAGCGCGACGGCGATTCCTGAGCATTGAGCGCGCGCGGGTAATATTCGCCTCAATTCGGCGTCCATTGCATCTCGCCAATTTTTCTACTGAACTACATGGCCTCTTCGCGCATCTACTCAAATCTTGTAGGTTTTTGGAATCGCTGCTTGAAACGGCATCAACAACCTCCACATACGCGGCATACTCAACCATGGGAGGCACAAGAATGCAGGAGCGAAACCATACACTGATCGGCACGAACGGAGATCGCGAACTCTGGCGCTCGGAAATCCGGCAACCGGATAATCAATGGACGACAATCTACCGCGGTATTGGGTTCGTGTATGTGCAAGGCGTTCGCAAACAAACTCCCGAGGACCATGCTTGGCCTGGCGAGGCCGAAGCTCAGGCTTGGCTTATTCAGGGATAGAATTCACAGGCGCTGGATACCGAGATCGCACGGTCTCTAGAATAGCCGTTGGGATCCCGGCGCCTATCTTACAGGCTCCCGGAGCGCCCGATCCGCGTTGACGGATGTAATAACATCACATATCGAGGCGCGGTCGCCATCCGCTAGGCGCATCCCTGGAACGCCCATGATCGAACCCGCCCTCGCCTTCGCCGACCTGACGCTCGGCTACAACCGACATCCGGCCGTGCATCACCTCGACGGCCACGTCGCGCGCGGTTCGCTGACCGCGATCGTCGGGCCGAATGGTTCGGGCAAGTCGACACTGATGAAGGGGATCGTCGGCGTGCTGCCGCCCATGGCCGGCGCGGTGCGCCTGCCGGACGGCGCCCGCATCGCCTACCTGCCGCAGCAGAGCGAGATCGACCGCTCCTTTCCGGCGCGCGTCATCGATCTGGTACGGCTGGGGCTGTGGCGGCGGCGCGGGCTGCTCGGCCGCTATACCCCCGAGGACCACCAAAGGTGCAGATCGGCGCTGACGGCGGTCGGGCTCACGGGCTTCGAGGAGCGACCGATCGACACCCTGTCGGGCGGACAGCTGCAACGCGCCCTCTTCGCGCGCGTGCTGGTGCAGGACGCCGACATCATCCTGCTCGACGAGCCGTTCAACGCCGTCGATTCCCAGACGGTCGGCGATCTTCTCGCCTTGATCAGGCGCTGGCACGGCGAAGGGCGCACGGTGCTCGTGGTGGTCCACGACCTCGACCTGGTGCGGCGTCATTTTCCCGACACGCTGATCCTTGCCCGCGGGCTCGTTGCCTGGGGCAGGACGCAGGACGTTCTCCTGCCGGAAAACCTCTCGCGCGCCCGCGGTTTCGACGAGGCATGGAGCGAGGACGCGCCCTGGTGCGAGGCGGACGACGAGCATGGTCACGCCGAGGGCGGTTCCATTGTCCTTGATGGCTTGGACAGCCATCATGGTCATGCTCACCATGCGCATGCCGGCGACGCCGCCAGGCGCCGCGGGATCATGTGAGCGGCGGCATGTACCAGGCTCTGGTTTCTCCGTTCCTCGAATTCTCGTTCATGCAGCGCGCTCTGCTCGGGGCGCTGCTCCTGTCCGTCTCCTCCTGCCCGGTCGGCGTCTTCCTGATGCTGCGGCGCATGAGCCTGGCCGGAGACGCCATGGCGCATGCCATCCTGCCGGGTGCGGCGATCGGCTTCCTGCTGTTCGGGCTGGAGATCGTACCGATGACCGTCGGCGGACTGATTGCCGGCGTCGTGGTGGCGCTGGGCGCGGGCGCGGTCTCGCGCTTCACGCTGCAGAAGGAGGACGCCTCCATGGCCGCCTTCTACCTGATCTCGCTGGCGCTCGGCGTGCTGATCGTCTCGATGCGCGGCTCCAGCGTCGACCTGATGCAGGTGCTCTTCGGCACCGTCCTGGCGCTGAACGACGAGGCGCTGACGCTGATCGGGTCGATCTGCGCGATCACTTTGATCACCCTCTTCGTCGTGTGGCGCGGCCTCATCGCCGAATGCCTGGACCCGCTCTTCCTGCGCTCCGTCAGCCGGATCGGCACGCCAGTCCACTTCGCCTTCCTCGGGCTCGTGGTGCTCAATCTCGTCGGCGGTTTCCAGGCGCTCGGAACGCTGCTTTCGGTCGGTCTGATGATGCTGCCGGCCGCGGCCGCGCGCTTCTGGTCGATCCGGGTCGGACCGATGTGCCTGCTCGCGGTCGCAATCGGCATGATCGCCAGCGTCGCCGGGCTCCTGCTGTCCTATCATTTCGCGCTGCCGTCGGGACCGGCGATCATCCTGTCGGCGGGCGCGATCTATCTCGCATCGATCCTGTTCGGCAGCCGCGGCGTGCTGGCCGAGCGCGTACGGCACCGCCACCGGACCGCATGAGCTCACTCGTGCCGGAGCGCGTCGATCGGGTCGAGCCGGGCCCCGCGCAGCGCCGGGAAGAAGCCGAAGACCATGCCGATGAGCGCCGAGAAGCCGAAGGCGAGCAGAACGATCAGCCATGACGGGCTGAACGGCAGGCCGAGCAGGGACGAGACCGCCCCTGCGATACCGAGGCCGAGCGCAATCCCCGACAGGCCGCCGATCGCCGAAAGCACGGTCGCCTCGACCAGGAACTGCAGCAATATGTGCTTCTCGTGCGCGCCGATCGCCAGCCGGATGCCGATCTCGCGCGTGCGTTCGGTCACCGAGACCAGCATGATGTTCATGATGCCGATGCCGCCGACGAGCAGGCTGACGCCCGCGACAGCCCCGAGCATCCCGGTCATCGTCGTCGTCGTGCTGGCCATCGCGTCGGCGATCTGGGTCATGTCGCGCACAGAAAAATCGTCGTCCGCGTCGGGCGCGATGCGCCGGCTCTCGCGCAGCAGATCTTCCATGTTCGCCTGGATGGTCGACGTCGGAATATCGTCGCGCCCGGCGACGTAGATCGTCTCGATTTCGCGGTTGCCGGCGATCCGCCGCTGGAAGGCAGCCAGCGGCATCATGACCAGATTGTCCTGGTCCTGCCCGAAACCGGAGAAGCCCTTGGATTCCAGGAGACCGATGACCTTGCAGCTCATCTGCTTGACGCGGATCGTCGTGCCGGTCGGATCGCCCGTACCGAAGAACTGGTCGCTGACGGTCTTGCCGATCACGCAAACGCTCGCGCCCGAACGGACCTCCGATTCGTTGAAAGGGCGCCCGTAGATCAGCGACCAATCGCGCGCCTCGAAATAATGCGTGTCCGTGCCGGTGATCGCGGTCGTGATGCTCTCCGCGCCGAACACCACGCGGGCCATCGACTGCGACGCCGCCGAAATCGCCTTCGCGCCGTCGAGCTTGGTGGCGAGGATCGCATAGTCCCTTTCCGCCAGCGGACGCGCGGTGACGCGAGGCCCGCCCGGTCCGCCGCCGCTGCCCGAGCGCACCACGAGGAGGTTCGAGCCGAGCTTTGAGATGTCGGCCTTGACCTTTTCTGTCGTGCCCGAGCCGATCGTGATCATGGCAATGACGGCTGCCACGCCGATGACGATGCCGAGCAGCGTCAGGAACGAGCGCAGGGCGTTGCGGCGGACGGAGATCAGGGCGAGGCGGATGGTTTCCCACACCATCAGGCCAGCTCCTCGACCCGGCTGTCGGCCGCGATCCTGCCGTCGACGAACTTCACGACGCGCTCGGCGTAGGTCGCGATGTCGGACTCGTGCGTGACCATGGCGATCGTCAGGTTCTTCTCGCGGTTCAGTTCGGTGAGAATCTCCATGATCTCGTGGCTGCGGGCGGAATCCAGATTTCCGGTCGGCTCGTCCGCCACGAGCAGGGTCGGTTCGGAGACGATGGCCCGCGCGATCGCCACGCGCTGCTGCTGGCCGCCGGAGAGTTCGGCCGGTGTATGCTTCTCGCGCCCTTCGAGCCCGACCCGGCCGAGCGCGGCGAGCGCCCTGCCCCGCCGTTCGCGCGCCGGCACGCCGCGATAGACGAGCGGCAGTTCGACGTTCTCGACGGCGGTGGTTCGCGGGAGAAGGTTGTAGCCCTGGAAGACGAAGCCGATGTAGAGATTGCGCAGCATGGCGCGGCGGCCGCGGTCGAGCCGGCCCGCATCCACGCCATCGAAGGCATAGGTGCCGCGCGTCGGCGTGTCGAGACAGCCGATGATGTTCATCGCTGTCGACTTTCCCGATCCCGAAGGCCCCATGATGGCGACGAAATCGCCCCGCTCGATGGCGAGGTTCACGCCGGCCAGCGCATGGACCTGCGCCTCGCCGTGGCCATAGGTCTTCCAGACGTCGGTAAATGTCAGGAGCGGCTTCGGCATCAGCGTCGATCCCGACCGCCAGGCTGGCCGATGCCGGTGACCACGAAATCACCCTCCTCAAGGCCCGAGACGATCTCCGTGTTCTCGCCGTCCGTCGAGCCAGTGCGAACCCGCGTCGCCGTCGGCTGGCCGTCGCGCAGAACGTAGAGCGTGCGTGAACCGTCGGTCGAGACGGTGGGCTCCCGCCTTTCGAAGATACGACCCATGCGGCGCCCGCCGAAGAGATCCTGCAGGCCGAAGCCGCCGGAATTGCGCTCGGTCGCCGGCGGACGGAAACGGAAGGCGGCGCTCGGCACCAGCACGACGTCGTTGGCCTCGCGTGTCACGACCGACACGGTCGCCGTCATGCCCGGCCGCAGCGCCAGATCGGAGTTGTCGACCGCCAGCCTGGCGTCATAGGTCACGACGCCCTCGGTGGTGACCGAAGCGAATGAAATGTCGGAGATCGTCGCGTCGAAGCGGCGGTTCGGAAAGGCATCGACGGTGAAACGGGCGTCCTGGCCCTTGGCCACGGCGCCGATGTCGGCCTCGTCGATCGCCGCCTCCACGATCATGGTCTCGAGGTTCTCGGCGATCACGAACAGCACCGGCGCCGACAGCGACGACGCCACGGTCTGGCCGGGATCGACGTCGCGGGTCAGGACGATGCCGTCGATGGGTGCGTAGATGGTGCTCTTGGCGAGGTCTGCCCGCTGCAGCTTCAGATCCGCCGCCGCGATCGCCCGGTTGGCTTCGGCCGTCGCCACGCCGCTCTCGGCACGATCGCGGGAGGCGACCGCGCCTTCCAGCGCCTGTTCGGTCACCATGCCGCGTCCGGAAAGGCTCTGCGTGCGCGCCAGCGTCTGTTCAGTCTCCTTGAGCGTGGTCTGCGCTTCCTTGACCTTCGCCTCGGCGGCCTGCAGCGAGGCCTCGGCGCGCTCGACCTGGGCGGCCAGCCGGGTCGTGTCGAGTTCGGCAAGCACGTCGCCCTTGGCGACGGTCTGGTTCTCCTGGACGGGAACGGCGCGCACGACGCCGGAGAGTTCGCTCGAAACGTCGACCTGGGTGAGCGGCTGCAAGGTTCCGGTCGCCGTGATCTCGACGGTCAGGTCGCCGCGCTCGGCGGGCACCGTCTGGTAAGCCACCACGTCTCCCGTTCCGCCCGCCGTCGACCACCAGGCGTAAGCCGCCCCCGCCGCCACGAGAAGGAAAAGGACGAGCCATATCCAGCGCCGGCCGCGGCGGCGGGAGCCGCCGTCCAGGCCGAGCGCATTCTCGATCGATTGTCCCTGGGTTTCGGCCTGCTTCGGCCGCTCGACGATCTGGTCCATGCCGAACCCTCTCCGCTTTCCAGAGCCGATCACATCGCGGCGGTCGCGAACGGACATTCTGGCATGTCACCTCCGGCCACAGATTGGGCCAGTGCGCGGATATTACAAATTAATTTTTGCTCATCTTTGCGCTATGTCAGCCCGGCGACAACAAGGAGATCGGCGGATGACACGACGGCGGTACGAGATCTACGACGTCTTCACGGATCGCACCCTGGCTGGCAATCCGCTTGCGATCGTCCATGACGTCGAGGGCCTTTCCGGAGAGGCAATGCAGGCGATCGCGGCCGAATTCAACCTGTCGGAGACCGTCTTCGTCGGACGGCCCGCCAACGGCATCCACACCGCCGCGATCCGCATCTTCACGCCGCGCTCGGAACTGCCCTTCGCCGGTCATCCCACGGTCGGCACCGCCATCGCCCTCTTCGAGCGCGACGGGATGCAGGAGAGAACGGGCGGGGCGGCAATCCTCGTTCTGGAGGAAAAAGTCGGCCCGGTGCGCTGTGCCGTCACCCGGTCCGGAGGAGGCGCGGCATTCGCGGAATTCGACCTGCCGCGACTGCCGGAGCCGGTGTCGCTGTCGGCCGAGCCCGAACTGATCGCCGCCGCGCTGGGACTTTCTCCGAGCGACATCGGCTTCGAGAATCACCGGCCGGCCACATGGACGGCAGGCGTTCCGTTCGTGACTGTTCCCGTCAGCGGGCTCGATGCCGCCGCCCGCGCAGGACTCGACGCCTCCGCCTGGCTCGACATCGCCCCGCGCGTCGGGTCGACGGTGTCCTATGTCTATCTCTACTGCCGAGAGACGGTCGACCACGCGTGCGGTTTCCATGCCCGGATGTTCGCCCCGCATAACGGTATCCCCGAAGATCCGGCAACCGGAGCCGCGGCGGCGGCCTTTGCGGGCCAGATCATGCGTTACGACGAGCCGGTGGACGGTGCCTACCGGGTCTGGATCGAACAAGGGGTCGAAATGGCACGGCCGTCTGCGATCCGGCTCGAGATCGACGTCGAACATCGCCGCATCGGCGCCGCCCGGATCGGAGGACACGCGGTCCAAGTTGCCGAGGGCACCCTGTCCGTCTGATCACGCTGGCCGGCAAAAAGAGTCGGCCCGGAAAGGGTTGCATAGGTGCGGGCGAGCCGCTATGTAGCCGCCACGTCGGCGTCGGAACGCGACACCGGCGCCGTGGGTGATTAGCTCAGTTGGTAGAGCAGCTGACTCTTAATCAGCGGGTCGTAGGTTCGATCCCTACATCACCCACCATTCTCTTCAATCACTTAGTCGATATCCTGAATATCTTAGGCTCGCTATAGGCTCTCACTCCTAGGCCTTGGCACATCTCGAATAGACCTTTCTCGTGAGCGACGGTCTTCTCAATCGGTCTGTCACGAATCAATTATGCAGCCGTTTTGCCTGGTCTGGGGCCGGAGAACGAACATGACGCAACCGCGGGAGCGGTGGCTACCTAAGATGTGGCGGCGATGCTCGAACATCTGGCCGGGCTTCGCCTTCTGCTTCAAGGGTTCGTGGAGCCTCGTACCGATCGACTGGGCTGCTTTGCGCTTTCACAGACGCTTCCCCAGATTTCCTTGGGGTGAGGCTCAGCGCCGGGCTATGCATGAGACGAAAACGTAGACGCTATTGCTATGCTAGTGGAGAAAGTCTGACACTTGATATCGGTGGATGGCAAGAACCGACGCGATAGCCGTCGTCAGGCATGATCGGATCTGCCGCCGACAGCGCAGCATGAAAGTGCCGCGCCGGTAGTCGCGCTGCCACTCAGACGCCCAGCCCAAGATATCTTCGAAAGCAAGCATCGGCACAAATCGCCCTCCAAGTCGCGCCCCACGATGGTATAGTGGACTGCAGCGAGGTGAAGCGGCCCCAGCCGCTCCGAGATGACGATTTGTCAAGCCGCCCAGTTGGAAACGCCCACGTAGCGTACGTGGCCGTGCTGGACGAAGGTGTTGAGAGCACGCGGGGATTCCTCGATCGGCGAGGCTGCGCGCGACGCGGAACTGGAGGACGCATGAGCAAACGACCTGTTTCTCGCAGGCGACCTGGCGCGGTAATGGATCGGCGGACCCGCGACCGTGTCGGGTTGGAGGTGGTGTCCACGGAGGCACGCTTGCGCCTGACACGGCTGCTTCGCGAATCCGTGAAGGTGGAGATCGGCAGTGACGAGGCCGGCCAGATTGAACTCATCAGGACCAACCGCATTGTGAATTTCGCGAATACAGTGCTTGGCCGGCCGATCTATGCCTTGGAACTGAGCGACTGGGACTACCATTCGGCGGAGTACGCGTGGCATTTTGCAGAGTTGGAACTTGCTATGCGCCGTCCGGACACCGCGCAGCTTTTCGAAATCCTCATCGACTTAGTGAATGAAGCTGGCCTGCCCATGGCCGATGTGAACGCCGTTCTTAAGGACGACGGTGTTGGCGTGCGGCTGGCGGACGAGGACGGCAGCGCTACGGTAGAGTTGCAGGACGTCACCGACGCGCCCGAGGTGGAACTGGAACCCGGCGAGCACGTCAACGTGCGCGGCCTCGTGGAGCGGATGGACCGGGCGCTTCAGGACAAGGATTGGTCCTTGGTCGTCCACGCCGGGGCGTCGGTGTTCGAGACGGTCGCCAAGCAGGTAGTGCCGCTTCAGGGCGTCCAGAACCAAAGCCTCGGTTCGTGGTTCGCGGCCTACCGTAAGTACTCGAAGCTGTCGGGGCCGCTTCTGGATGCGGCCGAAGAGATCTTCAAGCGGCGGAATGTCGAGCCGCTTGCCGGCCACGGTTCGGTTGCCGTCCCTGGAGTGACCGAGGCGGAGGCCATTCAAATCCGGGAACTGAGCGTTGCGTTCGTTCGGATGGAGCGTCTTCTCGCCAGGATCGCGCCAGTGGTGGCTCACGTTGGTAAGGGGACCAAGGTTTCGGCATCCGCGAATAAGGGACGGTCGAACGCTTCGCCCGGGGCACCGGACAAGAAGTCGCGCAAGGCGCAGACGGCCAAGACGTAATCAGGCCGACTGCGCCGCAAGTGCCCTGCCGTCATGGCATGAGAGGCGGCCGGATGCCTGTGCTTTCCAGCGAAGGATTGATCTCCTTCGGCCAAAATATTCTTCTCATCGATGCGTTAGTAGTATCGCGCTCGATAGCTGATGATTCGATCAAGAGAGCTTGCATGTATAACCTATTCGTTTCCTCAAACTCCGAAGCCTGGGACGGCGAGCCTTGGCAGATCGAACGCGACCGATGCGTTCGCGAATACACGAGCGACGAGGTCCAGGCCTCCTACGGTGCCTTGGGTGCTGCGGAGATCGAGCAGCTTCGGCGATTTCCGTGCATTTTCGCGTACGAAGCGTACAACCAACTCGATCCGCGCTTCGGGCTGATCAAGGACGTCACCGTGCGACGGGATGGCGTCCGCGTCGATTACGAACTGCACGAGGTCGAGGGGTTCCTTACCGCTGCGCAACTCGAAGAGATGACCTTCGAGCTGGAGATCGGAAAGTGGGAGCTCAATCGCACGCATTGGGCGGTGAAGGACGTGGACCTACCAGCCGAGTTGAACCGCAAGGGCATCGTGCTGCCCCGATGGGCGGCGCGGGCCGGACCGAGGATCAACCTCGCAGAGCACCGATTCGATGTCGCGCTTTCCTTTCCCGGTGAGGCGCGTACCTACGTCGAACAGGTCGCAAAGCACCTTGAGCGGCTGCTCGGCCCAGACCGCTACTTCTACGACCGGAACTACACTGCACAGCTCGCGCGCCCCTCCCTAGACACCTTCCTGCAGGCGATCTACCGAGAACGGTCGCGCATGGTAGTAGTGTTCGCCGGTGGCGACTACCAGCGCAAGGACTGGTGCGGTATCGAGTTCCGTGCAGTACGCGAGATCATCAACCTGCGAGAGCACGACCGGATCATGTTCGTGCGAATGGACAACGGCGAGGTGGACGGGATTTTCGGCCACGACGGCTATGTCGATGCGCGTACCCACGAACCGGTGGACGTGGCCGAGTTCATTGCGGAACGTGTCGATCTTTTGTAAGACCGACGCTACAGATATCGCACTTTATCTGGTCCGGTTTCG
>CATMOC010000057.1 GCA_950071955.1 uncultured Mesorhizobium sp.
CATGGACCACGTCCGAGACACCCTCGGGCAGGCGGCCGCCGCGCAGGTAGACCCGGTTCACTGCCGGCTCGCCACGATCGGGAAGCGAGATCGCGAGCCCGGTGGCGGGTTCTGCCATGCCCGGCATGTCGAGAAGCACCGCCCTGGCCACGCGCAGTTCGGCGCCGCTGACGCCGGGGATCGCAGCGATCTGCGGCCGCAGCTGGAGCGGTGCCCGGGTCAGCCCGGAAAAGACGGTGGCAAAACGGTAGCGCTCGTAGAAGGCCGCCCGCGTCTCGTCGAGCGAGCGATAGGCGCCGATGGCGATGACGATGGTCATGACGCCGCAGGCCATCACCAGCGAGATCGCCATCACCTGGGCCCAGATGCGCCCGATGTCGCGCAGGAGTTTTCTGTCGAGAACGGACATCGGCCTACCAGGTCACCTCGGCGGGTTTGACCCGCTCCTCGTTGACGGAGGCTTCCGCGATGCGCCCGTCCCTGAAAGAGAAGACGCGGTGAGCGATCTGCCGGATGCCGGCATTGTGTGTGATGATCGCCATGGTGGTGTTCAGCTCCTCGTTGATGCGCGACAGCGCCTCCAGCACGAGGATGCCGGTCTTGGAGTCCAGCGCCCCGGTCGGCTCGTCGCAGAGCATCACCTCCGGCCGCTTGGCGATGGCGCGGGCAATCGCGACCCGCTGCTGCTCGCCGCCCGAAAGCTGCGCCGGGAAATGCGCCATGCGGTCCTTCAGCCCGACCATCTCCAGCGCCTCGTCCGGCGTCATGGGATTGGCGGCGATCTCGGTGACGAGCGCGACATTTTCCCAGGCCGTGAGGCTCGGGATCAAATTGTAGAACTGGAAGACGAACCCGACATGGTCGCGCCTGTAGCGGGTGAGCTGCCGCTCGGAAAAACCGTTCAGTTCCTCGTCGCGGAAATGCAGCGTGCCGGACGTTGCGGTGTCGAGGCCGCCCATGATGTTGAGCAGGGTCGACTTGCCGCTCCCGGACGGGCCGAGCATGACGGCCATCTCGCCTTCCGCGAGGTCGAGGTCGACACCGCGCAGGGCAAAGACCTCCACCTCGCCGGTGCGATAGACCTTGGTCAGGCCGCGTGCTCGGAAGATCGGCGCATCCATTTTGTTGCTGCCTCGGGGGGGACCGGTGATCTTCATAGGCAGCATGCACGATAACGCCTTGATGCGCATCAAAAGCGCAAATGGTGACGCTGCTGCGAGGATCGCGATCAGTCTGGGCCGGCGCCGATCTTCCTGCGCCGCGCGGCGTCGTGAAGCGCCTGGGTAACCTCCGCGTCGGAAAGCTGGCGGAAATCGCGATAGTGCTGGCTCAGCGCCCGGAAGCTCGGGGGCTGGCTGAGGCAGACGACCGCGTCCGCTTCGCTTTCGAGCTCGATGCAGGTGTCCGGCGGCGCGACCGGTAGCGCCACGACGATGCTGCGCGGCTGGCGGCGCCTCAGCGCGCGGAGCGCCACCTTCATGGTCGTTCCCGTCGCCGCGCCGTCGTCGACGACGATGACCGTCTTGTCTCGGACCGAGAGCACCTTTCGCTTGCCCCGGTAGGCGTTGCGGCGGCGCTCCAGTTCGGGGCGTTCGTCCTTGACGAGGGCGTCGATTTCCTCTTCGGCGAGCCCGTAGGCCTCGATGATCTCGCGGTTCAGCACCACGTCGGGCGGGTTTCCGTCGACGATCGCCGCCACCGCGAGTTCGGGATTTCCCGGCGCGCCCACCTTCCGGACGATGACGAGATCGAGCGGGGCATTCAGGAGATCGGCAATCGCCGCGGCGACGGGAACGCCGCCGCGCGGCAGGGCGAGCACGATCGCGTCGTGCAGGTCCATCTTCGCCAGTTCGGAGCCGAGGGCCTTTCCTGCTTCTGCCCGATCGCTGAACATTATTTCATCGCGCCGCGGATGCGGTCCTCCCGTTGCGTCCGTCCCTTCGGGGCTATCGTCGCCCCTTGTCGTTGAGACGTCTGACAGCTTCGTCCGGTTCCGTCGTTGACCCGCGTCAAGCCGGGACTGTCTCAGCACGGATTGACCTCCGTCAAGGAGCAATGACGCCCGACGCGGTAAACATCCCCCGACACCAGAAAGCCACCCGTTCCGGAGAGCTCCCATGGCAATCGTATCAGGCAAGATCGCACTCGTGACCGGCGCGGCGGCCGGCATCGGCCGCGCCGCGGCGCTGAAATTCGCAGAGGAAGGAGCGAAGGTCGTCGTCTCCGACGTGACCATCGCAGGCGGCGAGGAGACCGCCGCGATGATCCGCGAAAAGGGCGGAGAGGCAGTCTTCGTAAAGGCCGACGTCTCCGACGCGGGGGAAGTCGAAGCATTGATCGCCAGGACCGTCGAAACGTTCGGGCGCCTCGACTGCGCCTGCAACAATGCCGGCATCGAAGGCAGGATCGCGCTGATCGTCGAGCAGCCGATCGACAACTACGACCGCATCATGGCGGTAAATGCGCGCGGCACCTTCCTGTGCATGAAGGCGGAATTGACGCAGATGCTGAAGACCGGCGGCGGCGCCATCGTCAATCTGGCGTCGGTCGCGGGCCTGATCGGCTTCCCCGGCCTGTCGCCCTCCGTCGCCTCCAAGCATGCGGTGAACGGCATGACCAAGAACGCCGCTCTGGAATACGGCAAGCAGGGGATCCGGGTGAACTCGATCTGCCCCGGTGGGGTGGATACCCGCATGCTGGATTCGCTCGCCGAACAGTCCACCGGCGGCGCGCAGTCGAGCGCGCAGATGATGGATCCGCTGCACCCGATCGGCCGCATCGGCAAGCCGGAAGAGATCGCGGAACTGATCGTCTGGCTCTGTTCCGATCGCGCAAGCTTCGTCACAGGCACCAATATTCCGATCGACGGCGGGTTCGTCGCCCAATAGCGGCCTTCGCCGCAGAGAAAGCGCCGGCCCGGTGACAGGGCCGGCGAAGGTCGCGGTCGGTGGCGGTAGAAGTGAGGGGTGGGGCGCCGTCGTCCTGCGAACGAGCGTCGCGGTAGGACGTTCCGAAACTTTTCCACGTCGCTCGGCCCGGCCGGCGTCCCGCGTCACTCGATGATCAGCACGCCGGCCTGCCGAGCCGCCTGGATGAAACGGTCGCGCGCGTCGGAGGCCGAGAGCAGGCCGTCCAGCGCCGCCTGGGCGGTGTTCAGAGCATCCTCCTGGGTGCCGCCGCTCGGCCACTCCGCGTTCTGCAGGTAGTCGCGGGCCTGGCGCGCCGAACCGATCTCGATCCGGCCGACGGGATCGGACACCGTGACGATGTCCTCGAACGGCAAATCCTGGTTCTCGGCCATTTCCGGATCCTCCTTCAGGATGTCGGCCTCGCGCGCGGCGGCGGCGAAGGCTGCGCGGGCGAGCGACGGTTCCCGCGTCCCCTTGAGGACGGCGAGGCACGCCGAACGCGCCGCATGGTGCTGCCGGCCCCATTCGCGCGGCCAGCGGTGCAGCAGGAATTCGGCCGCGTCGCGTGCGTTCGTCACGCTCTGCACGGCGTCCGGCTGCTGCGCGGCCACCGTCACCGGTACTGCGAACCAACCAGTCTCCATCACGCACCTCCAGAGCGAGGTCGAACGGCCGAGCGGGTGGAATGTTCCGGGAAGGGCGGGGCGATTGCCGCCGGAGGCGGGTTGACCTCCGCACGCTCCATCCATATTTCTAGCTTTATCGAAGAATTGAGACGCGCTTTCGAGGAGGCCCATGACCGACGAAACGACGAACCTCGACTCGCTACCCAACCTCGTCGGCGACCAGTTCCCTCCCATCGATCTGGCAGCCCTGTTCGATGCCCCGCGCGCATCGCACCCGCCGCGCATCCTCATGCTCTACGGCTCGCTGCGCGAACGCTCTTATTCGAGGCTGGCGACCGAGGAAGCGGCGCGCATCCTGCGCCGGCTCGGCGCCGAGGTGCGCATCTTCAATCCCGCGGGCCTGCCGCTTCCGGACTCGGTCCCGGCGGATCATCCGAAGGTCAGGGAACTGCGCGACCTGTCGACTTGGTCGGAGGGCCAGGTCTGGTGCTCGCCGGAGCGCCACGGCTCGATGACAGGCATCATGAAGGCGCAGATCGACTGGCTGCCCCTGTCACTCGGCGGCGTGCGCCCGACACAGGGACGGACGCTCGCGGTGATGCAGGTCTGCGGCGGCTCGCAGAGCTTCAACGCGGTCAACCAGCTTCGCGTCCTGGGGCGCTGGATGCGCATGTTCACCATCCCAAACCAGTCTTCCGTGGCGAAGGCCTTCAACGAGTTCGACGCCGAGGGCCGGATGAAGCCGTCGCCCTACTACGACAGGATCGTCGACGTGATGGAGGAACTGATGAAGTTCACGCTCCTGCTGCGCGACCGCACCGGCTATCTGACTGACCGCTACTCGGAGCGCGTGGAGAGCGCGGAGGAAGTGTCCAAACGGGTGAACCAGCGGTCGATCTGACGCAATTCAACCCTTGCGGACCATTCGGCCGGACAGCTTGGCTGCCGCGGAAACGGTGTTGAAGATCGTGCCGTACTTCCGGACATTGGTGTGCAGGAGTTCGATGCGACGGTCGTCCTCGTCGGTATCGACGAGGATCTCATAGTCGATGTCCGACATTCTCGGCGGGGCATCCTGACGCACGCCGTGCAGCCGCACCTCGACACCCCGCAGGCCGAATTTCAGCATCGGCGCCGCGCGCTCGATCCCCTTGATCATGCACGCCGCCAGCGCCGCCAGCAGCATCTCGGCCGGATTGAAGGCATCGCGACTGCCGTTCACGTCCGTGTCGAGCCGCACCTCGGCATCCTTGCAATGCGCCACGCTTCCGTGCGCATCGATACGTCTCGCTTCGACCCTGTATTCCAGCATCCATTCGGCCTCGACTGATTGACCTCAGGTACCGTCTTCAAGGCCAGCGCGCGCTGACCGAGATCAATGCGCGTGAAAGCGTCCCCATCAGTCAATCGAATTTCGACATTCATCGAAATTCGATTGACTGGCGCCTCCACCATGGCTACGCTTCTCGCATGAAGCTCGAACAGGCAGCATTGCAACTCGAAGCGCTCGGCAACCCGACGCGTCTGAATATATACCGCATCCTCGTGCGTGCGGGCGACGAGGGATTGCCGGTCGGCAGCGTCCAGGAAAAGCTCGGCATCCCCGCATCCACCCTGTCGCACCACTGCAAGCGGCTGATCGAGACGGGACTGGTGAGCCAGGAGAGGCAGGCGACGACGCTCATCTGTCGCGCCGAATATCCCGCCATGCAGATGCTGCTCGGCTATCTGGCCGACGAGTGCTGTGCGGATGGAAGCTGCCCCCCGCAAGGGTTGCGCGGACGGAAGCGGGAACAAGCGTGAGGCTATCGTTTCTTTGGCCTGGTGCTTCGTCCTTTCGGGAAGTGCCGAACATACAGGCGGCACCTGAACGTTGCGAACAGCCGCGCTCCGTGGTCGCCGAATGCCGCGGCGGGCCGGGCCGCGTCCGTGCCGCCCGAATGCACGTCGATGCACGGGCCTGAGACGAGGGCGCCGGCCTCGGCGATCTGGGCGCTGGGCGTCACCCAGATCGTCGGCTACGGGACGCTCTACTACAGCTTCGCCATTCTGGCCCCCGACATGGCGGCCGAGTTCGGGCTGCCGCCGCAGTGGGTGTTTGGCGCGCTGTCGGCCGCGCTCTTCCTCGGTAGCCTTCTGGCGCCCAAGGCCGGGCGCCTCGCCGACCGCCACGGCGCGGGCCGTGTGATGACCCTCGGTTCCGCGGCCGCGGCAACGGCGCTCGCCGCCTGCGCGCTGGCGCCCGGGCGCTCCGGCTTTGTCGCCGCGCTGGTGGCGATGGAACTCGCCTCGTGTTTCGTGCTCTACGCCACCGCCTTCGTCGCAATCGTCCAGATCGGCCCAGTAGGCGCCCAGCGCTCGATCACCCATCTCACGCTGATCGCCGGTTTCGCCTCGACCCTGTTCTGGCCGCTGACCACCTTCCTTCACAGCCATCTCGACTGGCGCCAGGTCTATCTTGTCTTCGCGGCCGCCAACCTCGTCCTCTGCCTGCCGATCCACGCCTGGCTCGCAAGGCTTGCCGCGCGACGAAGGCTGCCGGCGAAAGACACGGCGGTCGCCGCGATTGAAGCACCCGACCGGGCGGCGGTCGACCCGTCTCGTTTCCGGCTCGTCTTCCTGATGATGATGGCCGGATTCGCGGTGGAAGGCTTCATCCTGTCGGCGGTGCTGCTCCATATGGTTCCGCTCCTGACCGCGCTCGGCATGGGCACGGCGGGTGTCGCCGCCTCGACGCTGTTCGGTCCGTCGCAGGTGGCGAGCAGGCTGGTCAACATGCTGTTCGGCGGCAGGCTGCGCCAGTCGGTGTTGGCGCTCATCGCCGCGAGCCTGGTGGCCGCCGCGCTGGCGACGCTGCTCGCGTCGTCGCCGATAGTCGCGGGCCTCGCCGCCTTCGTCGTGCTCTTCGGCCTGGGATCCGGCCTGACCTCGATCGTCGGAGGCACGCTGCCGCTGGAGGTGTTCGGCCGCGCGGCCTACGGCAGCCACGTCGGATGGATGAGCGCGGCCCGCCAGTTCACCTCCGCCTTCGCGCCCTTCGTCTTCGCGCTGATGATGGCGGGCCTCACGATCCCCGGCGCGCTGCTCGTGCTTGCCGCCACCGCCGCGGTCGGGATGGCCGTGTTCGGCGCGCTGGCCGCGATTGCCGGACCTGCTCCCGAACCCGCCTGAGGAGCATGGCGAGGGGCAGGCGAGGGCGGCCGCCGCCGCCGGTGCAACCCCTGCTTTACATCAGCGCCGGACGGTGGAAGGAAACGCCGGATGACGTTCAGATTCGTCCATTCCAGCGACCTCCATCTCGGCAAGCGCTTCGGACGGTTTTCAGGCGACCTGCCCGGCGCGCTGCGCGAGGCGCGCCACGCGGCGATCGGCAGGCTGGCCGAACATGCGCGGGCGCATGGCGCCGCAACGGTGCTCCTGGCTGGCGACACGTTCGACACCGAGACGCCCGCGCCTCAGGTGCGGCGCCAGGCACTGGCGGAGATGGGCCATCATACCGACATCCGCTTCGTGATCCTGCCGGGCAACCATGATTCGCTGCAGGCGACGCAACTCTGGACGACGCTGCGGGCCGAGGCGCCGCAAAACGTCTCGCTCGCGGTCGAGCCGCATGCGATGGAACTTGCCCTCGGCGTGCTGCTCTTTCCCGCGCCCTGCACGACCCGGCGGGCCGGCCGCGACCTGACCGAATGGATGGACGGTGCGCCGTCCGCGGACGGGACGTTGCGAATCGGGCTCGCGCACGGCGCGGTGCGGAGCTTTTCGGAGGAGGGCGATGGGCTCGAGGTGATCGCGCCCGATCGTGCCCGCCGCGCCGGCCTGTCCTACCTCGCGCTCGGCGACTGGCATGGCGGCGTGGAGATGGATCCGCGCACCCGCTACAGCGGCACGCCCGAACAGGATCGCTTCAAGCATGGCCGTCCCGGCGAGGCGCTTTTGGTGTCGCTAGAGGGACCGGACGCGCTGCCCGAGGTGACGGCGCTTCCGACTGGCCGCTTCGCCTGGCACACGCTGACCCTCGAACTGCTCAACGGTGACGACGCCGTCGCAGGCCTGGAGGCGCTCCTGCCGGAGGCGCGGCAGCGGCGCCAGTCGCTCCTGCGGATCGCCGCGACAGGCCGCGCGCGACTGGCGGACCGCACGGCGCTCTCCGAAGCGATCGGCAACGCGCGGCCCGACTTCGCCTATCTCGATTTCGACGACCAGGGGTTGGCGACCGAATGCGAGGCGGGAGATCTCGACCGGATCGACCGCGCGGGCGCGCTTCGCGAGGCGGCCGACGCTCTGCTTGCCGAATCGGCGGATACGGCGCGTTCGGCGGAAGAGCGCGCGGTCGCCGGTGCGGCTCTCGCCCGGCTTTATGCCTACGCGCAGGCGATGAACCCGTGAAGATCTCCGCCTTCCGCCTGTTCAACGTCAAGCGCTTCGCCGGTCGCGGAGTGGCGGTCGAAAACATCGGCGACGGCGTCAATGTGCTCTGCGCCGCCAATGAGTTCGGCAAGTCGACCAGCTTCGAGGCGCTGCACGCGCTGTTCTTCCAGCCGCATTCGAGCACGGCCGGCGACATTCGAAACCTGCGCCCCTACTCCGGCGGCAATCCGCGTGTCGAGGCCGACATCGAGACCGAGGCGGGACGGTACCGCGTCGCCAAGCAGTTCTATGGCGGCCGCTCGGCCCAGGTGACCGACCTTGCCACGGGGCGGCTGGTCGCGCAGGCCGACGAAGCGGAAAACTTCATCGAAGGCCTCGTCAGGGGCGGTACGGCAGGGCCGGCGGGCCTGCTCTGGGTCCGCCAGGGTGTGACGGGCATCGAGAGGCGCTCAAAATCCGAGGAGGACACCGAGAAGCAGGTGCGCGCCAGCCTGCTCGAATCCGTCCAGGGCGAGGTCGAGGCGGTGACTGGCGGACGCCGCATGGCCGAGATCATGGCGACGGCGGAGGAGGAACTCGGCCGGCTTGTCACCCCGACCGGCCGCCCGAAAGCCGGCGAGCGCTATGCCGCCGCCGTCGAGGAGCGCGCCCGCCTGGAGGCCGAAGAGCGCCGGCTCGAGAGTGAGGTGACGGCTTTGCGTCACGCGCTCGACACGCGGGCCGTTGCGATGAAGCGGTTGGCGGAACTCGATCGCCCCGAGGACCGACAGGAGCGGAGGCAGGCGGTCGAGACGGCGCAGGCCGCCCTCGAGGCGGCCAGGTCGAAGGCCGCGAACCTGCGGGCCGCGGAAACGGACCTGACGCTGGCACGCGAGCGGCGCGATGCCGCCGGCAAGCAACTCGCGACGTTCCGGGCGGCGCTCCAGAAGGCTGAGGCGCTGCGCGTCCTGCTCGCCGATGCCGGTCGCAAGCGTGCGGAAGCTCTGACCCGGCGCGACGAGGCCGCAGCCGCGATCGCGAAGGCCCGTGCCGAAAGCGAGGCTGCGGAAGCCGGCGAACGGGAGGCGCGTGCCCTGCTCGGCCGGCTCGACGCTGCCATGCGGTCGCGCGAAGCGGCGGAGCGTGTGGCCGAACTGGAGCAGCGGCTGGCGGCGGCGGATGCCACCCGCAGCACCATCGAGGAAGGCGAGGCGGCCCTCGCTCCGCTGAGGCTTCCCGAAAAGACCGTCGCGGAACTCGAAGATCTCGATATCGAGATCGCGAAGCTCCGCGCCGTCGCCGAGGCAGGCCGGCCGTCGGTGACGATGGAGTATGAGCCGGATGCGCCGGCCGTCACCCTGGACGGCAGGGCGCTGACGGACGGCGAGGCGTCCGGCTACGACGGGCAGGCCCGGCTTTCGATCCCCGGCATCGGCATCGCGACGTTGCGGGCGGGCCGGCAGGCCGGCAGCGGCGACGGCTTGCGCAAGGCCGAGGATCGGCGACGCGCTTTGCTCGCTTCCATGGGCGTCGAGGATCTCGCCGCCGCGCGCAGGCGGCAGGTGGACGTGCAGCGCCGGGACGGCGACCTGCGCGAACTTAAGGCGCGCCTGTTGGCGCTTGCACCCGACGGGCTGGCGAAGCTGCGCGAAGACGTCGCCGCGCGCAGGGCGGTTGCCGGCGACGCGCTGGAGCTGAAGGAGGATCCGGAACAGGTGCGCGCCGCGCACGAGGCCGCGGAGGCGCGGCGTCTGGCGGCGCGGCAGGCGCTTCGCGAGGCGGAGCCCATGCAGTCGCGCGCCAGCGATGCCGTCGTGGCTGCCAAGACCGCGCTCGCCGCGCTCGAGGCCGAGCGTACGCAGGCCGAGACGGTCCTCGGGCCGGAGGAGACGCGGTCGGAACAGGAGAGGCAGTTCGCCGAGAGGCTTTCGGAGTTCGACGCAAGGCTGGCGGAGCAGGCGGCAGTCGCGGCAAGGCTGCGGGACGGTGCCGTCGACCTCGCCTCGGCGGAGGCAACTTTGATGCGCGTTCGCTCGGTGGCCGAGGCAGCCGACAAGGAAGCCGGTTCGCTGCGCGAGCAGATCGCCGGCCTCAACGCCGAGATCCGCGCCCGCTCCGACGACGCCGTTGAGGAAACTTGGCGCGAGACGGTGGAGGCGCTCGCCACTGCGAAATCCCGCGTCGCGGCCTACGAAAAGGAAGTCGCCGTCCTCCAGAAGCTGCGTGCGGCTCTGGAGACCGCGCGCAGCCGTGCGCGCGATGCCTATTTGAAACCGGTGATGACCGAGCTTCGCCCGTTGCTCGGGCTCCTGTTCGACGACGTCTCGATCACCTTCGACGAAAAGACGCTGCTTCCCCACAAGATCCTGCGCAACGGCCAGGAAGAGGAGGTGGAGCGACTGAGCGGCGGCATGCGCGAGCAGCTGTCGGTGCTGACGCGGCTCGCCTTCGCCCGGCTCCTGGCGAAGGACGGCAGACCGGCGCCGGTGATCCTCGACGACGCGCTGGTCTATTCCGACGACGACCGCATCGAGAAGATGTTCGATGCGCTGCACCGCCAAGCGCGCGACCAGCAGATCATCGTCTTCTCCTGTCGCCAGCGCGCTTTCCAGAAGCTCGGCGGCCATGTGCTCCAGGTGACCGACTGGCATCCGGGATGAGCAGCATCCCGCCGCGCCGCGATCCGGGCCGGATGCCCGGTCGTCCGGTGGCAACGGCGGCTTCCCTTGCCTTCGATCAATGAACTCAAAGACTAGTCTTTCGGTTCACCTGATCCACCCCGCCGTGCTAGCAGAGATTTACAGCGACAAATTCAGGGACTCGAGCATAGGTGAGCCTCAACAAGAGCAACATATCGCGCTACGTCCAGCTCGCGACCCTGTTCCGGCGCAAGATCGAGATCGGCACGTGGCAGTTGGGTCAGCAGATTCCGACCGTCGACATGCTTGCGGCGGAATTCGACGTGGCGCGCGCGACCATTCGCCAGGCCCTATCCATCCTGGAAAGCGACGGCCTCATCGAGCGGCACCGGGCCAAGGGCACCTTCGTGACCTTCCGGCCGCAGGAAGCGCTCTGGTGCCAGGTCGAGACGAACTGGGCGGGGCTGCTCAACGCGCGCGAAGGCGCCACGATCGAGGTGCTGGCGCGCGGCGTTTCGACAGACGTGCAGGGCCTCGTGCACCAGATTGGCGAACGCGCGCCCTCCTACCTGCACTTCCGGCGCCGCCATTGGCGCAATGATTCGCCCTTCATGATCGGCGAGGTCTATATCGACAAGCGGCTCGAGCAGCGAATAACGGAGGAGGCGCTGCGCACGAAGACGTCGATGCGCCTCATCGCCGACGTCGCAGGCGTGGAGGTGACGGACGCGCGCCAGACGCTGACCATCGGGACGGCCGACGCGGAGATCGCCGAACTCCTCCATCTTCCCTTCAATGCGCCGGTCGCGGTGGTCCACCGCTCGGCCATCGATGCCAGCGGGACGCTCGTCTTCGTCGGCGTCGCCACCTATCGCGGCGACGTGGTCCGGCTCGACTTCAAGCTTCGCTGAGGCGCCGTGATCGGGCGGGCGAGGGCTACTCCTCGCGCAGGACGGCCGGCTTGCGGAATCGAGCCCCGGCGACAAGGTCCACGACGCAGCTGATCGCCGCGAGCGTGCATCCCGCCGCCAGCGCGAACTTCGCCGGATAGATCGGGAACTGCACGATGCCCGACGTGTATTCGCCGACGCGCCAGGACTGCAGGGCGTTTCCCCAGCCGCGCCAGGCCAGCGCGCCGAAGAAGCACAGCATGAGCAGAAGCGTCAGCGTGTCGCTCAGCCGCTGCCCGAAACTCGGCATGGCATCGTAGGCGATGTCGACGCTGATGTAGGAGCGGTTGAGGTGAACCATGCCGAGCCCGAGGAAGACGGCGACCACCATCAGGGTCTGGGTCGCCTCGAACACGCCGGCGATGGGCCTCTGGAAAATGAGGGTGACGATGATGTCTGCCCCGCCGAGCAGCGTGATCGCCAGGATGGCGAGCCCGCCGATGAAGAGGGTTACCCTGTTGATGCCGACATAGAGCTTCCGGAGCACCGGCGCCTCCCTAGTAGCGCATGTTGTTTGGGATCCACATCACGATGTCCGGGAACATGATGAAGGTGATCAGGATCGCCACGTTGAGCAGCACGAACGGCAGGATGCCGCGCACGATGTCCTCGATCCGGAGCATGCCCTCGGACGCCCCGACGGTGGCGAAGAGGTTCAGTCCCACGGGCGGCGTGATCGCGCCGATCTCGATGATGATGATGACCAGGATGCCGAAGAAGATCGGGTCGATGCCG
>CATMOC010000058.1 GCA_950071955.1 uncultured Mesorhizobium sp.
CCAATAGGAGAATGCTCCGACAACTGGTCAGAGAACTCCTGCCAGCCCTTGGGGTCCTTACGAAGTAGCTGCACGCGGGCTGGGCCGCGAGCGTAGTCCCGCATAGACTCCATGCCACCCTCCTCCATCAGCCGAGCGCGTTCGTCGATCGTCTTGCGGAAGGCTTCCGGGTTATCAGAGCCCGTCCCCGCCGACGACACCACGTTCTCCTCCATCATCACGCTGCCCATGTCGTTCGCGCCGTACATCAGCCCCAACTGCCCGATGTGCGGCCCCATCGTCACCCAGCTCGAACCGATCGAGTACACATTGTCCAGCATCAGGCGGCTCACCGCCTGCGTGCGCAGGTACTCCGTCGCGCCCGCCATCCGCAGCCGGCGCGGGGCCGTGGTGGGTCAGGTGCGGCCGGCAGAAGCGCTCACCGCGGCGCCAGACTGACAGCCGTGCCGAATGCTTTCGCTCAGCCGACGTGATTGCGCTCGACGGTGAGGTGGGCGTGGCCGTCATTGCCGATCCGCGCGAGGTCGCCTGTGGTCGCGTCCGCCCAGCGATAGCCGACGATCGCGCCGCGCCTCGCTTCCGATATGACGTTGTCCGAAATCACCACGGCGCCGGCGCCCTCGACCACCGAGACCGCGATGCCCGTACCGGCTTTGCGGATGACGTTTCCGGTCGCCGTCACGTTGCGCAGGTACGGCCCCCAGCCGAGATGCATGCCGTAGAGCGGCGCGTTCTCGATGATGTTGCCGGTGATTGCCGTATCCGCCTCCGCCGTGATGCCGACGCCGAAGCCCGGGGAGTCGGCGGGGTAGGGGCCCTCTTCGGAGAGGTTACGCACGACATTGCCGGAGCAGACGCCCAGGCGACCGCCTTCGTTGAAATTGACCATCGAAATGCCGTTCGCCGCGCCGTCGACGATGTTGTTCGAGATCACCGCGCCCTCGAACGCGAACTCCGAATAGATCGCCGTCTCTCCCGAGCGCAGGCAGGTGTTGCCCGATACCTGGATGTTGCCGCCACTGTTGGATCGGATGGCCGAGAAGGCACAGTCCGAGATGGAATTGCCCGAGACGATGACGCCGGCGCCGCGGAAGACGTTGATGCCGTTGCCGAACTGGCCGGTGCCGCCGTTGCGGGCGGCGATGCGCCGGATGCGGTTGCCGGTCACGATCGTGCCGTCGTCGCCGGTCTGCCACCGATGGACGAGGATGCCGCCATTGCCGCAGTCGTCGATCTCGTTGCCGGAGATCGTCATGCCCTGGGCCTCGACGCTGTAGATCCCGCTGTCGGCGGCGCCCGAAATGGCCGAGCGCTCGACGCGGCCGCCGACCCGCTCCAGCGCGACGGCGTTCTTGCTGCTGCCGATGAAACTGCAATTGTCGATGACGAGATGGCGCAAACGGCGCGCGTCGACCGTGCCCTGGACGTGGTCGCCGAGCCAGCGGTTGGCACCGTCGATCACGAGGCCGGAGAGCTCGATATGGTCGGCGCCCTCGGCGGCAAAGAGATGGCCGTCGCCGCCGTAGACAATGCGCGTCGCGCCCGGCGTGCCGCTGAGGACGACGCGGGGGGGCAGGGTGACGTTGGAGACGACGTAGTCGCCCGCGGGCAAGGCGATGGGGATGTCGCGGTCGGCTGCGGCCTGGAGCATGCGGCCGAAGGCCTTGCTCTGGTCGTCGTAGGTGCCGGGATAGACGCCGAGTTCGGTGGCGTCGATGGAGCCGCGGATCGACGCCGTCTCGAAGCCGGCCACACCGGCGGCCCGGCCCGCGACGGGGCCGACGAACAGGGCGCCTGCCGTGCCGGCCAAGCCGGCGAGAATGCGGCGCCTGTTCAGGATCGGTACGGTTCCGGTCTTCATGGACCGGCCCGTGCAGGAAGCGTGCCATCTCACCGCGCGGGTTGTATGCGGGTCCCGGAAGGTCTAGCCTTCGTTGATGAGCAGGGCATTCACCAGCAACGACGACAGTCTATCGGGCCTGAACGACATCGGCGAGCGGCCGGTCAGTACGCATCGCAACCTCGTCACGGCGCAGGGACTGGCCCATATCGACGCGCAGCTCGCAGAACTGCACGAGCTTTTCGCCCGGGCCGAGGCGGAAGGCGACCGCGAAAAGATTGCGCTCGTCTCGCGCGACTTGCGCTACTGGACGGCGCGCCGCGAGAGCGCGGAACTCTCGGTGCCGGAGCCCGGCAGCGACACCGTCCGGTTCGGGATGACGGTGACGATAGAGGACGAGGACGGCACAAGCCGCGTCTGGACGATCGTCGGCGAGGACGAGTCCGACGCCTCGCATGGCAAGATCAGCCATGCGTCGCCGATGGCGCAGGCGCTGTTCGGCAAGAAGGTCGGAGACGTGGCGACGGTGAGTGGCAAGGACTGGGAGATCGTGGCGCTCGCCTGACGGCGCCGGGACCCCAGGCAACGCGATCCGGCAGACGGCAAAGGACCGAGCGCCCGCGCGCTCGGCAAGGCCCACCATTCCCTATGCTGGAATGTCTCCCTCGGGTAGAAGGTGCCGTCGAACGAGACTTCCGGCGGCACCGGAAGACCCATCAGTCGGCTTCGGCCGGTGCGACGTCAACTTTCGGGGCTTCGATATTGGGCGTCTCGATGGTGACCTTTTCCGGTACATTGACGTCGATGCTGGCGGTACCCGTGCCGTCCAGCATTCCGCCTCCGAAGAGCCAGACGCCAAGAAGCAGGAGGACGACGAGTCCCCCGACGATAAACCATCCTGCGCCACTGCCGCCGCCGGTATGAACGACGGTTGTCCGTTCTTCCGGCACGATCGTAGTCCGTTCAATCCGTTCACCGGGTGTTGTGGTGGTAGTGTGTTCCTCTGTCTCGCGTATCATCTGCGGATCCTTCCTAGCCAGCCGTTCGCCGGCGTTTCGCCCTGACGCATCAACAACTTCGTCAACATCGTTCGGTTCCGGCTTATCCTTTTCGGGCTGAACTGAACCTATCCAAGAGGGAGTGGATCGATGGGGCGGAACCGAAGGAGACACACACTGTTGTAGTGGCCAGACTGTTGTAGTGGCCAGACCGGTTTGAAGGGCTCCGTTCTGATCAAGCAGTAGGGGCAGACCGAGATGCAAGCCACCCTTCCCCCCAAGCCATTGGGCAGCAGAAGTTTCGCGGGCAAGCGAAAAGCTCCATGGCGTAGAACGCGGTTCCCATTTGCGAGGAGACAGAAGCGCTCATCTCCCGTGCGAGATCTTCGCGACCGCTGGAACGAACAGTCATTAGCCCGGCAGTTCTTTTTTACAGGCGGCGTCGTTGCGATCACGGCCATGATCACGGTGGGAACAATCGTGACGGGCCTCATCGAAGAGGCAGTGACGAGAAACTCCGCGGCTTCCACCGCCCTCTACGTCGACAGCGTCATAGCACCCCTCCTGCCTGATATGCGTTCGACCGAAGGTCTTGGGGAGATGGAGAGCCGGGCACTCGATGAGACACTCGGCCAAGGCGCATTGGGTACCCGGCTGATGGCCTTCAGGTTGTGGCGTCCCGACGGCACGATCCTTTATTCGAAAGACAAGGAACTCATCGGCAAGACCCTTGATACGGACGAGACCCTCCGAGCCGCCTTCGCCGGCCGCATGGCCGCTCAGTTTGATCATCCGGGAGAAAGCGGAGGCATCGGCGGCGGCCACGGTGGCCTGCCTCTTCTGAAGATTTACAATCCTGTGCTGCAACCCTGGTCTGGCGAAGTCGTCGCGGTCCTCGAATTTCATGAACTTGCGACCGATTTCGCGCACGGACTTAGGCGGGCCCGGATCTACAGCTGGATTTCCGTGGCCACTGTGACGCTTGGCTTCTTCCTGACCCTGTCACTGGTCGTCTATCGCGGGAGTGTCACCATCGACCGGCAACGCCTGGCACTGCGCCGACGTGTCGGAGAACTGTCGCGGTTGTTGAACCAGAACAAGACATTGCACGAAAGGGTTCAGGGAGCCTCAAGGCGGGCAACCGCGCTGAATGAGACGCACCTGCGGCGGATAGGCTCCGATCTGCACGACGGCCCGGCGCAGCTTATCGCATTGGCGGCCTTGAGGCTCGACAGCGAAACGGTGCTTCGCGAAGACTTGCCCGCGGATGAACGGATGAGAGAGACGCATGCGGTCAAGTCCTATCTCGACGAGGCAATGAGGGAAATCCGCTCCATCTGCACCGGCCTCGTGCTCCCGCACATCGAGACGGCTGACCTCTCGAGCATTCTGAAGCGGGCCGTCCACAGCCATGAGAACCGCACGGGCACAAAGGTAGACCTTTGCATGTCCGGGCATGCGGTTGCTCTCGCCCCCTCGGAGAAGATCTGCATCTATCGCTTCGTCCAAGAGACGCTGAACAACAGCTACAAGCATGCTGGCGGCCTCAAACAGGAGGTGAGGCAAACATTGGAGGGGTCAAGTCTCAAGGTGGAGGTTGGGGATGCGGGGAGGGGGTTTGATCCCGCTACCGTTCTGCCCGAGAGCCTCGGGCTGGCCGGTCTGCGCGATCGTGTGGAAAGCCTTGGCGGCACGTTCCAGATCGCATCGTCGAGTGAAGGGACATGCGTAAAGATGGTTCTCAGTATCCAGGCAATGGAGCCGGAATGATGGCCGCCAACATCCGGGTTGCAGTGGTCGATGATCACCCGCTCCTCAGGGAGGGAGTCACCCGCAGTCTAAGGGAGATGAACGGCTTCGAGATTGTGGCAGAGGGTGCCAGCGGAGCAGACGCACGTCGTATCGTGGCGGAAGTCCAGCCGGATATCCTGATAATGGACATCTCGATGCCAGAGGGAGGGCTCGTCACCCTCCCGGTCGTTCTGGAAATCCGGCCATCGCAGAAAATCGTCATCCTCACGGTTTCTGAAGACAGCGATGACGTCTCGGCTGCGCTAAACAGCGGGGCGAATGGGTATGTGCTCAAGGGTGTCGGTACTCGGGGATTGGCCGAGGTCCTGCAGGCTGTATCGAGGGGCGAGACCTATGTTTCCCCCACGCTGTCGGCACGCCTGTTGTCTGATTTGAAATCGCGCCGAAGTGATGATCGAGAAACAACAGTATTGGCAGACTTGACTGAGCGCGAGCGCGAAGTCCTTGACCTAGTAGCCGCAGGCCTGAGCAACAAACGCGTGGCGCTCCGTCTCGATTTGCACGAGAAGACGGTAAAGCATCATATGACGCGCATTCTTTCGAAGCTGAATGTCAGCAACCGCACTGAAGCGGCGCTCTGGGTACATCGCAGAAGCGTGGAAGGATGAGTTTGGGTTATTCTCCGGCAAGGGATCGAAGCCTTTCCCGATCAGCGGTTTGGGCCGCCCGGTTTATTATCGTTCGCCCCCGGGCATCACGCATCTCATAGCGCCCACCAGAGAGCCGCTCCTGCATCCCGCTCGGATGTTGCACCTCGATCGACGTAGCGCTGACGCTGACGGTGGCGCCGGTCGAAATGCTGAAAGACCGAGGGCCGACATCCTTGGAGCTTGACGAGCCGGTCGAGGACTGACCACCTCCCTTGCCGTTGCCACCGCCCTTGCCTCCACCGCCCCCGCCGCCACCACTACCACCGCCGCCCCCGCCGCCGCCGCCTCCGCCGCCGCCGCCCCCGCCTCCGCCGCCGCCGCCGCCGCCGCCTTTTGCGTGCGCTGCCATACCCGACGCATCAAGGGAACCGGTGAACGCAAGTCTCTCGATCGGAGCAGCTATGAGCAAAGATATGGTGACGAGCGGCAGAAGCTTTCTTCTCACGGCCATATGCAACCTCCTCACGCACTGATTGATCCGCCCGGCATTCCGGCGACCGCTGCACGGTGGAAAAGCTATGAGGCGACGTAAGGTTCAATGTCTTCGAAGCGTGGCCGCACCGAAGGGCAGATCAGTCTGCATTTCCCGAGCGTTGAGGGCCCCGACAACAGAATGAGCCCACCGGTTCGCACAGCGAAAAGTTCCGGTGGGCTCGCTTGCGCGGGACAGGGCGGGGACGCGCAAGAAATCGTGTACTCGTGCAAAAGCCGTAGAGACGGCGGCGATGGCTAGCTGACCAGCATTCCCAGAACCATGAAGCCAAAGCTAATTCCAAACATCGGGAACAGCAGCCATCTGGCTTGGTAGACGCTCTTTTCCATGGGAACCTCCTGAAATCAGTTTGGCCGTAAAGAACGCTCCGGGAACATGGTTCCGGCTCCGGCGCCCCATCGGACCTTTGAGTTTGATGCATAGGACCAAAGCCCTATGCATGTTTTCCAATGGTCCCAGTTCCCCATGGCCTGAGGTCTGAGTCCGGAACTGCCCATTCATCTCCCCGTTCTCGACCAGCTTCTGGCGCTTGCATCGAGCTCCCGAAGCACAAGCGCACGCATCATCCTGAGCAGCCCATGTCGAGCCGACGGATTCGCAATTCACGCCGCGACCTCGCCTACGGGCGGGCAAGTTCGAAGCTCTCTGTTCAATGAAGTGCAGCCGGTGAACCGGGGCCAGAACGTACGCCCTTCCAACCCAAGGAGAACCAATATGAAGACTCTCGTGCTCAAAAACATCGCCGTGGCATTGATGGCAGGCTCGGCACTCGTTGCCCTGCCGGCTTTCGCAGGGGACAAGGCCGGCGCTGACGCAGGCGCCAAGCTCATGCAGGAGGGCAAGGTTTTTAACGACGGCGCCGCCAAAACGAACGCGACCGCGAAGGCCCCCCGGATCAACGGCGCCGATGCGGATGCCCCTGCCGATGCAGATTCGACAGCTGGTGCGGCCTCGACGGACGAAGTGCTCAAGCCGAACGAACAATCGGCAAGCGAATATGCGCCCGGTCAGAAGCAGAAGGCCGGCGCGGCAGACAGCGCCTTTGATGCGGCACCCGGTCAGATGGAGAAGGACGGTGACGTCGACACGGCCTCTGAGGCCGCTCCCGGCCAGATGAAGAAGGAGGAAGGAGTATCTTCCGAAACCACGGCCAGCATCGATGTCTCCACCGAGCAAAAGACGGAGATCCGAGAGATCATCGTTGAAAGCGACATCGAGCCCGTCGAGGCCGACTTCCAGGTCGAACTCGGTGTATCGATCCCGTCCACCATCACCTTGCATACTTTGCCGCCACGGGTCGTGGAGATCGTCCCCGTTTATGAGGACTACCGGTACTTCGTCCTGGCAGATGGCCGCATCGTGATTGTCGAGCCCGCGACGCTCGAGATCGTCTACGTCCTCGCTGTGTGAGGACCTGAACCCGAGCCGGTGCGGTTTCTCCGGCACAATCGACAGAGACATGAGTAGGAAAGAATTATGGAACGTTTCAGAGCAAGCGTGGCACTTGGAGGACTACTCGCCTTTGCGGGGCCGGCACTCGCCCAGTTCGATGCTACGGCAACGACGGACCTGAATATCCGCAGTGGACCCGGGCCTCAGTACGAGGTTGTTGGTGCCATTGGCGCGTCCGAGGCGGCCACGGTGAACGGCTGCCTGCAGGGAAGCAAATGGTGTCAGGTCACGCACAATGGCATCATCGGCTGGGCGTACTCGGAGTACCTGGCCGGCGATTTCGGCGGCGAACGGGTCGTGATCTCGGCGGCGCCCGCGACGGCGCAAGTTCCTGTGGTCGATTATGATCAGACGGCGAGCACCAATGCCACGGTCGGTGCCGCCGGCGGTGCGATCGCCGGTGCGCTCATCGGTGGACCGGTCGGAGCTGCAATCGGTGGTGTCGCCGGTGCTGCCACGGGTGCCGCTGTAACCCCGCCCGACACCGTGCGCACCTACGTGGTCGAGAATCGGCCCGATCCAGTTTATCTCGAAGGCGAAGTGGTCGTCGGCGCTGGTCTGCCGGATACGGTGGAACTGCGTGAGATCCCCGACTACGAGTATCGCTATCACTATGTGAACAGTCAGCCGGTACTGGTCGATCCCCGGACCCGTCGGATCGTCTACGTGTATCGCTGACGAGGCCGGTTTCGTGCCGCCCGGAAACTACCGGGCGGCACGAAGCTTTCGCACCTATGCGAAGCCTCTGCAAAGCCGGGCTCCGCCATACTGGGGCGCGTTGCCTCCGAATTAGGCATTGCCACAAACGGGCAGTTTCGCGGCGTAGCGCCCGAAACCCGCCGGTCCGTTCCCTTCCCCGTCCCGGACGTTCGGAACTGAAACGGATTAGGGGTACTCCGCTCACCCTTCCGCCCCCGTCGCACAATCCCCGGAGAATGCAGGCGCGCCCGGTCTGGCCTTCTCGACAACCGATGGCGAAAATGGTTTTGTGCCGGTGCTCCGGGACTGCCCGAGCGACCCGCCCCGATTCTTGCCGCAATCTTCCGCAGATGCAGAGCATGACCGAGTTCCGACCAGAGATTCAAGGGCTGCGGGCGGTCGCCGTCGTTCTCGTGGTGCTGTTCCACGTCAAGGCGGTTTTCGTCGCAGGCGGTTTCGTCGGAGTCGACGTATTCTTCGTGATCAGCGGTTTCCTGATCACGCGCAAGCTCGTCGGCGAGATAGACGCGCGTGGGTCGATCGACATCCCGCTCTTCCTCGCCGGGCGGATGCGCAGGCTGTTCCCCGCCCTCTTCGCCACGCTTGCGGCAACCTTCGCCGCCTCCTACTACCTTCTCTCTCCCGACGGTTTGCAGAGGTATGCCGCCGGCGCCTTTCACGCCCTTCTCTATGTCTCGAACGTCTTCTACTGGAACGAGAGCGGATATTTCGACGCGGCGGCCTATTCGAAGCCGGATCTGCACACATGGTCGCTGAGCGTCGAGGAGCAGTTCTACTGGTTCTGGCCGCTGCTGCTCCTGCTCGTCAGGAAGCGAAGCCGGCTCGGTCTGCTCGTCCTGGTCTCTCTCGTGTTCTGGGCGAGCCTGCTCCTGAACTACGTCTTCTCCTGGGTGCCTCCCCGGTTGATCGGAACCTGGACGCCCCTTCTCTGGCCGCTCGTGGTGAAGGGGGATACCGCGATCTTCTTCCTCATGCCGTTCCGCATGTTCGAATTCGCGATCGGGGCCCTGTGCTTCCTCGCGAGCGAGCGGTACGCGCCGAGACCCGGCGCAGCGACGGCGCTGCAGGCGGCCGGGCTCGTCATGATCGGCGCGGCCGCGGTGTTCCTGACGGAGGAGACCCGGTTCCCGGGCGCCGCCGCGTTGCTGCCCTGCGTGGGAACGGCGCTGGTCATTCTGGGCGGTGAGAAGAGCCGCGCGAGCTTCCTGTTGACCAATCGGGTGACCGACTGGATCGGCCGGTCGAGCTACTCGATCTATCTCGTCCACTGGCCGGTCATCGTTCTCTATCTCGCGTTCAGACTCAAGACGGGGATCGACGTGCTCGAGGCGACATTGCTTTTCGTCGCGTCGCTTCTCCTCGGCTACGTCCTTTACGCCGCGGTCGAGTTTCCGTTCTGGAAACGCCGCTATCTGCGCGACATGGCACCGGCGCCGTTTACGATGCTCTCCCTGCTCTGCGCCCTGGTCCTGGTGCTTCCACTCGCGCATGCGTGGGCGAACGGCGGCTGGGGATGGCGCTTCGGGCCTTATGGAGACCGCTTCAACCTGGAGGCCTTGCAGCAGGAAACCGTCCGCTACGAGCAGATGCACGTCTCGTACGGCCGGTTCGACCGGGGCCGGAAGGTCCTGGTCATTGGCGACAGCCACGGGCGGGATGTCGCCAACGGTCTGCACCAGGTGCTTCCCGAGGACAGGTACGACGTGAAGTGGCTCCCTTTGCTCGCAATTTGTATTCAGCCCACGGCACTCGATCGGCCGCTCACCGAAACCTGCCCCCAGCGTTGGAAAGCGGTTCGCACCTCGCATCTGGTAGCTCAGGCAGACGTAATAGTGTTTTCGTTCCGATGGTGGGTCGAGGGAGCGAAGCAGGCCCACACCATGCTACTGGAACTTAAGCGGCTTTCCAAAGTGCCGACGGTTCGGCTGCTGGTTACCGGCCGCGTAATCGAGCCGGCGGGTTTCCCGGAAAGCGCTGTCTGGAAGATCAAAGCGGGTTTGTCCCCCAGCGCCATCAACAACCAGTTTTCCGTTTCGTTCTCGTACGTGGATCTCGTGGACAAGACACTCATGGACGCTGTCAGTAGGGCGAACATCCCTGGCGCCATGTTCTGGCGCAAGCTACCGAGCCAGTGCCCCAACCAAAAGTGCCGCTTCATCGATGAGGGAAGAAACCTTCTGATGTGGGACAATCAACATTTCACACTGACGGGCGCGCGGGATCTGGCGCAGGATCTCGTCCGCACGTTTCCCGGGATGTTTCCGCAGTGACGCGGGCCGAGCGAAAACGGAGCTACCCGTATCCGATCATTGAAGACGAGAAGCAGATCTGCGGCGGCCGGTGCCGTCTGATATTTTCCGTCAACGAATGGCTGGTCCTTCGCAGAGGTCTACCCCTCCAGTAGCCTGTCCATCAGCTTCTCCGCCGCTTCCGGGATCACCGTGCCGGGCGGGAAGATGGCCGTTGCGCCGGCTTCGAGCACGGCGTCGAAATCGTCGGGCGGGATGACGCCGCCGGCGACGATCATGATGTCTTGTCGGCCGAGGCGGGCGAGGGCCTCCTTCAGTTCGGGTATGAGCGTCAGGTGGCCGGCGGCGAGCGAGGAGGCGCCGACGATGTGGACGTCGTGTTCGGCTGCGAGTTTCGCGATCTCCTCCGGCGTCTGGAACATGGCACCGACGGTGACGTCGAAGCCGAGATCGGCAAACGCGGTAGCGATGACCTTCTGGCCGCGGTCGTGGCCGTCCTGGCCCATCTTGGCCACCAGGATGCGCGGCGCGGCCCCGGTCTTCTTGCGGAACTCCTCGACCTTTTCCTGGACGCGCGGGATCGCCGGGATCTCGCCTGCTTCCTTCCGGTAGACGCCGCTGATGGTCTGCACCTTGGCGACGTGGCGACCGAACACCTTTTCCAACGCCAGCGAAATCTCGCCGACCGTCGCCTTGGCGCGCGCCGCCTTGATGGCGAATTCGAGCAGGTTGCCACCCCCGCCCGCCGCTTGGGTCAGCGCCGCGAGCGCTGTCTCGACGGCGGCCACGTCGCGCGTGCCTTTCAATTCCTGAAGCTTGGAAAGCTGTCGGGCCCTTACCTGCGCATTGTCGACCTTGAGAACGTCGACCTCGATCTCCTCCGATGGCTGGAAGGCGTTGACGCCGATCAGGCTCTGCCGGCCGGAATCGATGCGCGCCTGGGTCCGCGCCGCGGCCTCCTCGATGCGCATCTTTGGAATGCCCTTCTCGATCGCTGACGCCATCCCGCCGAGGCTCTCGACCTCCTCGATGTGGGCGAGCGCGCGGGCAGCGAGATCGTGCGTCAGCTTCTCCATGAAGGCGGAGCCGCCCCATGGATCGATGATGCGCGTGGTGCCGGTCTCCTTCTGCAGGATCAGCTGCGTGTTGCGGGCGATGCGGGCGGAATGGTCGGTCGGCAACGCCAGCGCCTCGTCGAACGCATTGGTGTGGAGCGACTGCGTGCCGCCTTGCGTGGCGGCCATCGCCTCGATCATGGTGCGCACGATGTTGTTGTAGGGGTCTTGCGCCGTCAGCGACCAGCCGGACGTCTGCGTGTGCGCGCGAAGCGCGAGGGACTTCTCGCTTTTCGGCGAAAAGTTCTTCTGCATCAGCGTCGCCCAGATGAGGCGGCCGGCGCGCTGCTTGGCGACCTCCATGAAGAAGTTCATGCCGGCGTTCCAGAAGAACGACAGGCGCGGGGCGAAGTCGTCGACGTCGAGCCCGGCGGCGACGCCGGCGCGGACGTATTCGATCCCGTCGGCGATTGTGTAGGCGAGTTCGAGGTCGAGCGTCGCGCCCGCCTCCTGGATGTGATAGCCGGAGATCGAGATCGAGTTGAACTTCGGCATCTCCCTCGATGTATATGAAAAGATGTCGGAGATGATCCGCATCGAGGGCTTCGGCGGATAGATGTAGGTGTTGCGGACCATGAACTCCTTGAGGATGTCGTTCTGGATGGTCCCGGCGAGATCCTTGTGGGCGACACCCTGTTCCTCGGCCGCCACGACGTAGAGCGCCATGATCGGCAGCACCGCGCCGTTCATGGTCATCGACACCGTCATCTGGTCGAGCGGGATGCCGTCGAACAATTGCCGCATGTCGAGGATCGAATCGATCGCCACGCCCGCCATGCCGACGTCGCCCGCAACGCGCGGGGGGCAAGAATC
>CATMOC010000059.1 GCA_950071955.1 uncultured Mesorhizobium sp.
ACTTGAAGTGGTCAGGGCGATGTATCTGATCTTCTTGAGGAAAAATCAGGGAAGATCTGCGGATCGGGTTGGCAATCCGAGGCGCTCTGGAGACCTTGAGATCGCGATCTTGAGCTTGCAGGGGGCATTCGTGACAGATGGGACGAAGCCCCGTGGCGATTACTTCGAACCGAGCCCTTTGAGCGCTTCGGCCAGCGGCCCGCGCGGCGCATCGTCCAGCTCGATCCCAAGACCAGGCTCCCGACCGTGGGACCACGCTCGGCCGGATCGCGTCCGGGTCCGATCTGCTACGGGCTCGGCGGCACCGAACCGACCCTGACGGATGTGATGCTCCTGATCGGATACATGGAGCCCGGCCATTTCCTGCGCGGCTCGATGACGCTCGACGTCGTCAACACGCGACGCATCTTCAAAGAGAGGATCGCCGATCCGCTCGGCGTCTCGGTCGAGGAGGCCGCCATTGGCATCTACCGGATCGCGGCCGCGCAGATCACCGACCTGATCCGCACGATCACGGTCGAGCGCGGGCTCGATCCGCGGGATTTCGTGCTGCATGCCTTCGGCGGCACGTGCGGCATGCTGGCCTCTGCCTTTGGCGAGGAACTGGAGGTGAAGCGCATCGTGATCCCCTATACGGCATCGGTGAACTGCGCGTTCGGTCTGGTGACTGCGGATGTCCGCCATGAGTATTCGACCACCACGACGCTGCCGTCCGACGTCGACGTCGGAGAGGTCAACGCGATCTTCGCACCGCTGACCGAACGGGCGCGCCAGCAGTTGGAAGCCGAGGGCTTTACCGGCGAGGCGACGCGGTTCGACTGGTCCGTCGACCTGCGCTACCGCCGCCAGGTCCACGAGGTGACGACACCTGTGCGCGCCACGACCCCGCTCGACGCGTCGGGTCTTGCGGCTCTGATCGACGATTTTGAGAGCCTTTACGAGCGCAAGTTCGGCAAGGGGTCAGCCTACCGCGAAGCGGGCATCGAGATGACGATGTTTCGCCTGACCGCGAGCGGCCTCATGCAGCCGCCGCGACTGCCTGTCGAAGCAGAAGGCGAGGCCGCCTGCGAAGGCGCGCGCATCGGCCGCCGGCCGATCTTCGTCGAGGTGCGCGGCAGGCTTGTAGAGTCTGACATTTACGACTTCTCGCGGCTGTCGCCGGGCAACCGCCTCTTGGGGCCGGCCGTGATCCACACGCCGATCACCACCATCGCCGTCCAGGAGGGTCAGACCGCCCGGATGGACGGCTATCGCAACATCGTGCTCGAGATGGAGGGCTGAGCCATGGATCCGATGACCTTCTCGATCATCCGCCACCGCCTCTTCCGCATCATCGACGAGGCGGTGATCACGCTGAAGCACGTCTCCGGCAGCGCGATCACCAATGAAGGCCACGACCTCATGGTGTCGCTCTACCGCGCAGACGGGTCCCTTCTGATGGGCGGCGTCGGCTTCCTGCACCACCTGACCAGTGCCGCGGAAGCCTGCAAGTCGATCATCCGACGGTTCGAGGGGCGCATCCGCGAAGGCGACGTGTTCCTGCTCAACGATCCCTATACCGCCGCGCTGCACACCTCCGACATCTACTTGGTCGCGCCGATCCATTTCGAGGGCGAGCTGATCGCCTGGAGCGCCTGCTTCGTGCATGTCTACGACATCGGCGCGATGAACCCGGGCGGGTTCAGCCCGCAATCGGCCGACATTTTCACGGAAGGCTTTTCTTCGCCCGGCATCAGGATTGTCGACCAGGGAGAGATGGTCCAGGACGTGGTCGACACGCTCCTCAACATGGTGCGCTCGCCCGAGATGGTCATGCTCGACCTGCGGTCGATGATCGCCTGCAACAACGTAGCGCGCGAGCGCATGCAAGCGCTGGCCGCGAAGTACGGCGCGAAGACGGTGGATGCCGCGGGCTCCGAACTCATTGCCCAGTCCGAGACCCTGCTGCGGGCGCGCCTGAAGGAACTACCGGACGGCAGCTGGCAGTCGCGCCAGTATCTCGACGTCAATGGCGAGACGGCCACCGTCAGGCTGACCATGACCAAGTCGGGCGACCGGCTGGTCTTCGACTTCACCGGCTCCAGCGAGCAGAGCCGTCATGCCATCAACTGCACCAAATGGGCGTCGCTCGGCGGCCTGTTCGCGCCGCTCTTCCCCCTGCTCTGCTACGACATCACCTGGAACGAGGGGGTGATCCGGCCAGTCGAGATGGTTGCGCCGGAAGGGGCGATCGTGAATTGCACGCGCCCCGCGCCCGTCTCCGTCGCGACCGTCGCGGCGATCCAGTCCGTCAACAATGCAGCCTGCGCCACCATTGGCAAGATGCTGGCGGCGAGCGACCGCTATCGCGAGCAGGCGACCTCGGTGTGGCACGCCAACCATTTCGCCATCTTCAAGTTCGGACGCAACCAGAAGGGCGGGCAGTCGATCGGCATCTTCACCGAGACCTTCGCCGGGGCTGGCGGTGCGCGATCTTTCGCCGACGGCGTCGACATCGGCGGCGAGATCCCCAACCCGATCTCGCGCATGGCCAATGTCGAAACCGTCGAGGCCAATTTCCCCATCCGCTACCTCTTTCGTCGCCGCATGAAGGATTCCGGCGGGCCGGGGCTGTGGCGCGGCGGCAGCGGCGGCGAGCTCGCGGTCGTCCCGCACAAGGCGCCAGACGGAGGGATCCATTACGTGATCTCGGGCAAGGGCGACCGCCACCCGATGAGCGACGGCCTGGCAGGCGGCTTTCCGGGTGCGCCGAACAAGTATGCCTGGGCAAAAGCCAGGAATGGTGGCGACGTGGAGGCCGCGGACACGGCCGATGGCGACGCCGTCTCGTGGGGCGTCTTTCCGCTGATGGGCAAGGACGCGCTCTACGTCCGATGGAACGGCGGTGGCGGTTATGGCGATCCGCTCGACCGTGACCCGGAGCGTGTCGCGGCCGACGTCGCCGGCGATCTCGTCAGCGTAGAGGCGGCGCGGGACATCTACGGCGTCATCCTCGGCCCGGACGGAGAGTTGGACGTACCGGCCACTCAGGATCTGCGTGCGATCAGCCGGGCGGCCAGGCTGGAAAGGGTCGTGCAATGAGCCCCCCGAGATCGATCTCCCCGACCCTCGTCCTGAGCGCCGGCAAGACCGCCTGCCGGGCCTGCGGCCATGAACTAGCACCTGTCGAAGCGAGCTGGAAGGACGTCGCGGTGCTCGACGAGCGTCCGCTTGGCGAAGGCGGCGGCCCGATGTTCAGAACCGACGGCGGCGTGCTGCTGCGCCGCTTCTACTGCCCGTCCTGCGGCACGACGCTCGACACGGAAACGGCCCTTCCAGGAGAGCCCTTCCTGGTCGACCGGGTCGACTGGTCCTGAGCGATGGCGGCGCAACGCGAAACAGTCGGCGTGCACCAGATGGCGGGAGAGACGCTGGGCGAGAGGCTGCGCATGCTGCGCCGCGAACGCGGTTTCAGCATTGCCGATCTCGCGCGCACGTCCGCGGTGCCCGCCAGCACCATCAGCAAGATCGAGAACGGACTTCTCAACCCGAGCCTCGTGCATGCCATCAACCTCGCCTCGGCGCTCGACGCCAATCTCGGCTTCCTCGTTGACCGGGCCCGCACACGGGTGGCGCGATCGGCGGTCGTGCGGCGCGGCCAGCGCGGGCGCCGCGACTTTCCCGAGATGTCGATGGTGCTGGAGGACCTCAACATCGGCTTCGTGCCGGGCCTGCTGGAAGCCCGCATCGGCACGATCGGCCCCGAGACCCATTCCGGCTCCGAACTGATGAGCCATCCGGGCGAGGAACTCGTCCACGTGCTGGAGGGATCGGTGGTGTTCGACATCGACGGCGAGGTGCACCGGCTCGCACAGGGCGATTCGCTTCATTTCAAATGCGACATCCCGCATCGGTGGACGAACCCCAGCAAGGACAAGGCAGTCCTGCTGTGGGTCTTCTCCGACGGCCTGTCATTCTAGGGAGACTTCTCGACATGATCAGCCAGCACATCATCGACCGGGTCGTGGCCAGGCGCGGCCGGCTCCACATCTTCGACAGCATCAATCCGGCGAGGACCGCGATGGTTGTGGTCGACATGCAGAAGACCTTCTGCGAACCCGGCGCGCCCGCCGAGGTTCCCGCCTCGCGCGGCATCATCGCGCCGATCAATCGCCTGGCGGCGGGCTTGCGCGCGGCGGGCGGCACCGTGATCTGGTGCACGCATGCCAATGTCGGCGTCGGCACCACCAGCGACTGGCGCAACTTCTTCGATCACTTCGTCTCCGACGACCTGCGCAGCCGGACCCTCGAGAGCCTGTCGCCGGGCGGGTCCGGACAGGCGATCTGGGAGGAACTCGACGTCCGCGACGGCGACGTGAAGCTGTTCAAAAACCGCTACAGCGCGCTGGTGCCAGGCTCCTCGCAACTCGAGCGCGTTCTGCGCAGCCTCGGTCTCGACACCCTGCTGATCTGCGGCACCAAGACGAACGTGTGCTGCGAGTCGACGGCCCGGGACGCGATGATGATGGACTTCAAGGTGATCATGGTCGCGGACGGCACAGCCGCGCTGTCGGAGCGCGAGCACCAGGCGAGCCTCGAGAACATCATCCAGCAATTCGGCGACGTGATGACCGCCGACGAGATCCTGGAACGGCTCGTGCCGTAACGGGTGGGACTGACAACCAGAACCAACAATGGGGAACTGACATGCTGAAGCTTATGACAGGTACTGCGATCGTCCTCGCGCTGATGGCCGGCACGGCCATCGCTGAAACCAAGAAGATCGCGCTTGTTCTGCCCGGCCCGGTGACAGACGGCACGTTCAATTCGGCCGCGAACAAGGGCATCGAGGCGGCCAAGGCGAAGTACGACATCGAGGTGGTGGTGCGCGAAAACACCGACTTCGCCCAGATCCAGGACGTGCTGCGCTCCTATGCCGAAGAGGGTTACGACATGATCATCGGCCACGGCTTCCAGTTCGCCGAGCCGGTAATGGAGATCCACGCCGAGTTTCCCGACACGTGGTTCGTCGTCAATACGGCGCAGGTCGCAGCCGCGCCGAACGTCGCATCCTTCGACAACCGCTGGGGCGATGCCGGATACATGGCCGGGGCTGTGGCCGGCCTCTACACGAAGAGCGGCACGATCGGCCACATCGGCGCGATCCCGGTTCCGGTCATCGAGGACTACAACAAGGGCTTCGAGGCCGGCGCGAAGAGCATGCGGCCGGAAGTGAAGGTCCTGTCCGCCTATGTCGGCTCGTTCAGCGACATCGCCCGCGGCGCCGAGATTACCACGTCGCTCATCGAGCAGGGCGCCGACGTCGTGACGTCGACCGGCAACGAGAACGTCGTCGGCACCATCCAGGCGGCGCAGAAGGCGGGCGTGCAGGCGATCGGCACGGCCTTCGACAGCCAGGCCATGGCGCCCGAAACCATCATCACGACCGCGCTCATCAACATGGACGTCAACATCGACCTGGCGGTGGGCCGCCTGATCGATGGATCGCTCAAGCCGGAAAGCTACGTGCTGGGGCTCAACGAGAACGGCATCGGCCTGGCGCCCTTCCGTGACTTCGAAAGCAAGATCTCCGCCGAGGACATGGCCAGGATCCAGGCCATGATGAAGGAGTTCGCCGACGGTACGCTGCCTCCCAAGTGAGAGGCAAGCAGCGTGTCCGATGAAGGATCGGTCCCCCCGCTCGTCGCGCTGAGAGGCGTGACGAAGCGGTTCGGCGCGGTCGTCGCCAACCGCGCGGTCGACCTCGCCGTCCGTCCCGGCGAGGTCCTCGCGCTGGTGGGGGAAAACGGGGCCGGCAAATCGACCATCGTCAACATGCTGTCGGGCCTGCTCCGGCCCGACGAAGGCAGCATCCTGGTCGACGGCCGGCCGGTCAGCCTCGACTCGCCGGCGCAGTCGGTGCGAGCTGGCATCGGGGTCGTCCATCAGCACTTCACGCTCGTTCCCACCCTGACCGGCCTCGACAACATCGCGCTGGCGATGCCCGAACTCGGGCTCGGCCGGCTGAACCGCCGGCAGATCGGCCAGGCGATCGACACGGCGGCGCGGACGCTCGGCCTTTCCGTCGACACGACGTCCCGGGTCGAGGGGCTGGACGTCGCCCAGCAGCAACGGATCGAGATCGTCAAGGCGCTGATCCACAAGGTGCGGCTGCTGATCCTCGACGAACCGACGGCGGTGCTCGGCCCGGAGGACAAGGCGCATCTGTTCGATACGATCCGGCGCCTGAAGGCGGAGGGTACCGCCGTCATCCTCATCACGCACAAGCTGGAAGACATCTTCGCCGTCGCTGACCGGGCAGTGGTGCTGCGCAATGGCGAGGTCGTGGCCGACGCACCGGCAGCCGGGCTCACGCCCGACGACGTCGTCCTGCACATGGTTGGCAGCGGCGACCGCGACCAGGCGCGTGCCATCGTGACGGGCGAGACGACCCTCCGCTCCTCGTCCGCATCCGGGACCGATGCCGTGTGCCGCCTGGCGGACGTGACGCTGCGGCGCAGCAATGGGTCAATCGCGGTTTCCGGATTGTCGCTCGACCTGCATGGCGGCGAGATCGTGGCGATCGCCGGCGTCGATGGCAACGGGCAGAGCGAGTTGATGCGCGTGCTGGCAGGGATGGACGTGCCTCTTGGCGGCAGGATCGAATGCCTGGGACGGGATTCGGCAGGCTCCGCCTGGACGGCGGCCCACCTGCGCCGCGCCGGCGTCGCCCACGTTCCGGAAGACCGCCGGCGATCGGGCATCGTGGGCGAGATGTCGCTGGCCCGGAACTATCTCCTCCGCCACAGCGATCGGCGGGCTCTCGTCCGTCACGGTATGGTGCGGAACTCCGCCCTTCAGCGCCTGGTGCGTGAACGACTGGCCCTGTTCGACGTACGGACACGGGGCGCCGACGAGCGGATCGACCAGCTGTCGGGCGGCAATCAGCAGAAATTCGTGCTCGCCCGCGAGATGGACGGAGATCCGCGGCTGATCCTGGCGGCCCATCCCTCGCGCGGGCTCGACATCAAGACGATCCGCTTCGTGCATGGGCTCCTGGAGGAGGCCCGCCAGGCCGGGAAAGCCGTGCTCCTGGTTTCCTCCGACCTCGACGAGATTCTCCGGCTCGCAGACCGGATCATGGTGTTCGCCGCTGGGCGCACCTTCGGCCCCACGAGCCGTGGCGACATTGCCCGGGACGAGATCGGCGCCTGGATCGCTGGCCATGCGAGTGGACCGGCATGACTGATCGTAGCGATATCGCGCGGCAGGCCGTCATCGCCGCCGCCTGCATCGTGGCGCTGGTCGTCGGCGCGATCCTGCTCGCGGGGGCCAATCCGCTCTCGGTGGCGATCGGGATCGGCGAACGCGCGCTGTTCACCCGGTCGGGTTTCCTGGAGGCGGTCCTGCGCAGCATCCCGCTGACCATTCTTGGCCTCGGGATCGCCCTCGCCTTCAGAGCCCGCGTCTTCAACATCGGCATGGACGGGCAACTGATTGCCGGCAGCGTGGTGGCGATGGCGCTCGCGCCGCTCGTCCCGCTCGACGCGTTCGGCCTGCTGCTCCTGCTGTCGGGCGGGATCGTCGGCGGCGCGGCCTGGGGCGGCATAGCGGGGGTCATCAAGGGACGCTTCGGCGGCAACGAAATCATCGCGACGATCATGCTCAACTACGTCGCGCTGCAGATCCTGTCCTGGCTGGTGCGCGGGCCGATGCAGGAAACGATGCGCATCATACCGCGTTCGGACCCGCTCGACGCGGCGCTGCGGCTGCCAATCCTGTTTGAGGCAACGCGCATTCATGCAGGCCTTCTGATTGCCCTTGCCGCCGTCGTCGCCGTTGCCATCCTGGCACGGCGGTCCCGCTACGGCTTCAAGCTCGCCGTCGTCGGCGCCAATGCGCATGCGGCCCGCTATGCCGGCATCGATCCGCGCTGGATCGCGGGCAGCGTGCTGACCCTGTCCGGCGCGCTGGCGGGCCTCGCCGGCGCGGTCGAGATCACGGGGATCTACGGTCGCCTGCAGGAAGGCTTCGCACCCGGCTTCGGGATCACCGCCATCGCGGTGGCTCTGGTGGCTAGGCTCAATCCCCTCCTGGTACCGGTCTCGGCCCTCGGCTTCTCGCTCCTCTATGCCGGTCTCGGCACGCTGGCGCGAAACGGGGTCGTGCCGTTCCCGATCATCAACATCCTCGAAGGCGCGATCATCTTCGTGTTCCTGGCGGGCAGCGTCTACGTCGCGCACCGGGCGAAGCGAGGGCAGGCGGAGACGGCCGATGGATGAGGCGCTTTTCCTGAGCGGCCTGCTGGCGGCGGGCATCCGGCTCGCCACACCGATCGCGCTCGCGGCGATCGGCGAGACGATCTCCCAGCGTGCGGGTGTCATCAACGTCGGCATCGAGGGCATCATGCTGGTCGGCGCCTTCGTCGCCGTCCTCGTGACCGTCTCCTCCGGCAGCCCCTGGGCCGGCTTGGCGGCGGCCATCCTGTCCGGGGCGGCGATGGGCGCGATCCACGCCGTCTTCACAGTGCGGCTGAAGGCGGAGCAGATCGTCAGCGGCATCGCGCTGCTGTTCCTGGGCATCGGCCTGTCGGGCTACGGCTTCCGCCTGACGCTCGCGCAGGGCGGCACCGCGGTGCAGGTGCCGGGCTTCCGCGAACTCGACCTCTTCGGTCTCGCCGGCGTGCCGATCGTCGGGCCGATCCTGTTCGGCCAGCATGCCCTCATCTATCTCGCGGTGATCGGCGCCGCCCTGCTCGCCTTCATGCTCTCGTCGACCCGCCTCGGGCTGATGATTAAGGCCGCCGGCGACTATCCGCAGGCGCTGGACGCGGCCGGCGGCGCCGTCGATCGCGTGCGCTTTCTCTGCGTCATGGCGAGCGGCGCCTTCGCCGCAGCCGGCGGCGCCTTCCTCTCCACGGCGCAGCTGTGGGGCTTCGTCGAGAACATGACGGCCGGACGCGGCTTCCTCGCCATCTCCTGCGTCGTGTTCGCCCGCTGGAACCCGCTCGGGGCGATCGTCGCTGCGCTCGGCTTCGGCATCGCCGACGCGCTGCAGATCCGAATGCAGGCCGGCTATCCCGGAGTACCCTACCAGTTCTTCGTCATCGCGCCCTATGTGGTGGCGATCGTGTCGCTGGCATTGGCGTCGCGCGGCAGCCGAATGCCAGCAGCGTTGGGAACGGCGTTTTCACCTCAACGGTAAGGGTATCAACCCGCTCCAGGCAGGTTGAGAGATAAACTGCAAATGGCAGTCTTGCGCTCTCAAAACTGTCGTTTAGCCCGAAAGGGCAGTTGCCTGGAAGCCGACGGTCCCGAGATGTCAAGATTGGAAGCGAACTTTGCCACACAACCCGCGGCGCTCCCATATGCTTCTGCGGGGTCGACGTACTCAAAATTTCGCCGGCACTCCGCTGGCGCGGTCCCCCTACTTAATTGCCATCATCTGGCTTTGAACTGGGACAGATCCCGTGCGTCTTGGGGACGGATTTTCCCAACAATTAGACCAGGAACACCGGTTCGCCGCACCATCAACCGCGTGGCGTGCTTCGAGATCTGCTCATCCGGCCTTGACCATCTTCTGGTCGATGCCGCCAAACAGCGGTGTGCCGTCGGGCAGCTTGGCTTCCCTCTGCACCCTGTCTCCGAAGCGCATCAAGCCGGTGCTTGCTTCGCCGTCGTCGATCATCTCGATGCCCGGCCGCTCGGCGATGCAAGAGGATCCGGCCTCCCGGCAGTTTTCGTTTGAAACGGTCCCCGAACCTACTACCGTTCCTGCCAAGAGGTCGCACAAGTAGGCAGCGCCTCGGTCGCATCCAGAAGCGCTCCTGCCGCCTGCTCCCGCACTCCGACAATTTCTATTGGCATCATCCCGTCTCCTCCGATGGCGTTCCGAATCGGCGCCGCCAACGCCGACCATCGTCCGGGCTCGGCAGACCTCAGATATGCGCGCCAAGATCCCGTGATCCGGGCATGTAGGCGACATCGAAGTTTGGCCGTGCCTTGATCCGCTCGTACCAGTCCGCCACCCTTGGTAGGCGATCCCACAGGTTTGCGCGTCCGCAATCCTCGAGGCGGACAACCGTCGGGGTCATGTTCACGTCCGCGATGGAGTACTCATCTCCCGCTATGAACCGTGTGCGCTCGAGTGCGCTCTCCATTCTCCCGAGCGCCTGGGATAGCCGGTCGAGCGACTCGTCGATCTCCTGACTGGAGAAGCCGGTACGGCCCATCTTCCGATAGAAGTGTTTTCGAAGCGGCAGGCGCTCCGTGTAGTCCCAGAACTCCTTCTCGGTCATCTTGGACCAGATCGGCACGAAGAAGGTGTTGAACGAGATCGGCCTAATCGATGGCGTCGGCACCTCGTCTATGTACTGACGCCACGCGCGCATATGGGCGAGCGGCTTGTGATCCTTCGGCCTGACCGGATGCTCGGGAAAAACCTCGTCGAGATACTCCGTGATGACGCTGCTCTCGATGATGGGATCATCGTCATGGAGAAGTGTCGGCACAACCCCGTTGGGGTTAAGCCTGAGGTATTCCGGTGTCAGGTGTTCTCCCTTGCCAAAATTGATGGATTTCCCCTCCCATTCCAGCTGCTTTTCGGCGAGCACAAGCCGAACCTTCTGGCTGCAGGTCGAAATAGGTGCGTGGTAGAGAAACAGCATTCGGACATTCCTTGGGTGAGGCCTTCAACGAGATCGAATGGTCCAGTTTCGCCTAGGGTTGGTCGGTGCCGTGCGTCAGTCCGCAGGCCTTGCAATAGGCTTCGTGGACCGGTCCGCGTCCGAGATGATGGCGAAAGCCCTTCATCTCGGCAAAGTAGGGAATCGGCGCCCGCACCGGGCGCTCCGGCGCTTGGCCGAAATCATCGAACAGTGTCTGGATCGTGACGACGACGCGCTCCGCATCGTTCCAGTCGCGATACTCGCCGAGATCGATCTTGTAGGCCGCTTCCAGGTAGTCCATGCCTTGCTCCCAGAGCGGACGCGACTTGTCGGTCACGTATTGGAGATAGTCGCGCATCGTTCGCACGTCCTCCTGGGTCGAGATGGGGCCGTGGCCGGCGACGATCGTCTCCACGTCCATGTCGAGCACCATGTCGCAGACCCGGATCCAGCGATCCCCCGGGCCGTACCAGGCGATCGGCGTGCCTTCGGTGAACAGGATATCGCCAGTGTAGATCACCTTGTCGTCGGGCACGTAGATCAGCGCGTCGCCGAGCGAATGCGACGGGCCGACCTCGATCAGTTGCACCTTCTTGGAGCCCACCATGATGTCGAGGGTGCCCGAGAAGGTCTCCGTCGGAGGGGTCAGCTCGATGCCGGAGAAGTCGAATGGGCGGAAGCACTCCTTCATGAACACGCCGGCGCTGCCGAACTGGTCGGCATTGGTGACGATCTGCTGCACCACCGCCGGGTCGAACCGGGCGAAATCGTCGACCGTGCCCTGCGTGGCGATGATGCGCGCGCCCTCGACAAGCTGGTTGCCGAACGTGTGGTCCCCGTCGGCATGCGTGTTGACCAGCACGCCGATCTCCTTCGCAGCCGGGATCGAGGCGCGGTAGGCGGCGAGCATCTCGGCCGTTAGTTTGAGGTCGAACAGCGTGTCGACCATCAGGGTCGCATCGCCGTCGACGATCAGGCCCGCGTTCGACCAGCCCCAGCTGCCGTCCGGCAGGAGATAGGCATAGCAGCCGTTGCCGAGGTCGTGCATGCCCTTGGTGTATTGCCACTTTGCCATCGGGTAACTCCCTGAAAAGACTAGACGAGCACCGTGGCGAGCCACGGGAAGAGGAAGACGAGAACGAGGACGAAGAGCATCATGGCGGCGAAAGGTGAGGCACCGGCGAAGATGTCGCCGAGCGTGACCGTGCTGTCGGGCCCCAGCGTCGCCTTCACCACGAAGACGGCGATGCC
>CATMOC010000060.1 GCA_950071955.1 uncultured Mesorhizobium sp.
TCGCCCGTCAGCACAACCAGAACCGCCACGATCGACGCCGAGCCGATCTGGCTGACGAAGCCGTAGAACGCCGCCGTGAAGCCGGCGATGTCGCCGTGCGGGTCGAGCACCATCGCCGCGGCGTTGGAATAGAGGATGAGGTAGCTGGTCGCGAAGAGCACGAGCAGCGCCGTCATGACGAACGCGCTCATGAAGCCGGCCCAGATTGCGGCTAACATGAGAAGCACGGAAACGATCAGCACCGCCGTGCCCGCGAGCATCGCGTTGACGATGCCGATGCGCCGGATCAGCTGTCTGTTCGCCGCCTGGCCGATGATGATCCCAAAACCGTGGAAGGCGAAGTAGAGCGCGAACGTCGTCCCGGTCAGCCCGAACGCGTGCTCGTAGATGCGCGGCGTCGCGGCCAGGATCAGCAGCATCGACGACATGATGACGGCCGACAGGAACAGAAAGTGCCGCGACTGCGGATGGCACAGGAGCCGTTGCACCCTCTGCAGGAAGACGCGCGGCCGCATGGCATCGGGCGACGGCGTCCGCAGCGTCTCCGGCAGCCGCATCAAGACCACCAGCAGGCCGCCGGCAAAGATCGCCAGCCCGAGGAAGATGAAGCGCCAGCCCGCCAAAGCCCCGACCGCGGCACCAATCAGCGGCGCCAGGATCGGACCTATGGCGAAGATCGCGGTGGCGAGCGCCAGGTTGCGGGCGAGTTCCTCGCCTGAGTGCCGGTCGCGGATGATGGCGCGGGACGCCGCGATAGCCGCCGCCGCGCCGAGCCCCTGAAGGATGCGGCTTGCGAGCAGCAGGGTGATCGACGGGGAAAGGGCGGCGACGAGGCATCCGAGCAGGAAGATGCCAAGGCCGGCGCCGAGCGCCGGGCGACGGCCGAAGCGGTCGGACACCGAACCCCAGAAGAGCTGCCCGAACCCCGCGCCGATCATGTAGAGCGAGATGGTCCACTGGACCTGTTCGAAGGGCGCGCCGAAATCGCGCGCCATCGCGCCGAACGACGGCAGCGTGATGTCGACCGAAAAGGACGAGATCGACATCAGCATGCCGCAATAGAAGACGATCGCGCGTTCCTTCACGCGGACGCGTCTCGCGCCTTGAAGGAGATGTTGGCGACGAGCTTCGCGGCGGTGGCGAGCGCCGCCCCGCAGGCGATGGTCATCTGCGGCAGGAGCATCCACTCGAGCGTCCAGGCCGCGCCCGACCGCTCGTTCTCGTGCACCATCGCGTGGTGCATGCCCGCAACCAGCGTGGCGTTGAAGCGCGCCAGCGTCACCAGCGCCTCGGCGCCGACGGGATTGACCTTGTGCGGCATGGCCGAGGAACCGCCGCCCGAGCCGAGCCTGATCTCGCCCACCTCGCTCTGCGCGGCGAGCGCGATGTCCTGGCCCATCTTGCCGAGGCTCCCCGTCACCAGCGACAGCCATGACGCGAATTCGGCGATGCCGTCGCGCTCGGAGTGGCGGGGATGGTCGATGGATTTTAGATGCAGCGCCTCGGCCAGCCGGGTCGATACCGCCTCACCCTTGCCGCCGAGCTTTTCCAGCGTTCCGGCCGCGCCCGCGAAATGAAGCACCGCCAAGCCGTCGCGAACCGCCGCAAGCCGGACGCAGTGCCGCGCCAGCGGATCGCGCCAGCTGCGGATCTTGCGCGCGGCGGTGACGCGGATCGCCGCCTGCATGCGCGTGTGCGCCATGACCTCAGTACCGCCATCGCGGCGCTCCAATGCGGTGAGATCGTCGACAAGGCCGGCAAGCCGCCGGTCGAAGATTTCGCAGACCCGGACGAGCCGGATCGCGAGGCTCGTGTCGATGACGTCCTGGCTGGTCGCACCGAAATGGACATGGGTGGCATCATTGCCGCCAATGGCCTTGCGCAACTGCCTGACCAGTTCGGGAATGACGAGACCGTCCTGCGCCACACCCGCCTTCAGCCTTTCGGCATCGGGTGAGAAGTCGGCCAGCACGTCGCCGATCCGCTCCGCCGCCCTTGCCGGGATGACCCCTTCGGCGGCTTCCGCGCGCGCCAACTCCGTCTCGAAGCTGAGCATCTCGCGCATCTCCGCCTCGGCCGAGAAAAACGCGGCGATCTCCGCGTCGCCCAGGAGACCGGAAAGGTGGGGATGGTCGAAAGGCGACGCGGGCATGAAGTCGGGCGGTTCTCAGATGTCGAAGAAGACGGTTTCCTTCTCCCCCTGGAGATGGATGTCGAACGTGTAGACGTTGCCTTCCCGCTTCGCAATCAGGGTCGGGATCCGCACCTTGTGCTCGATGCGCTGCAGGATGGGATCCTCCGCGTTCGCCTTCTCCTCGTCGCCGAAATACATTCGGGTGTGGAGGCCGAGATTGATGCCGCGGGCGACGATCCAGAAAGAGATGTGCGGCGCCTGCGGGCGGCCGTCGCGAAACGGCACCCGGCCCGGCTTGATGGTCTCGAAGACGAACTCGCCCGTGTCCATGTCGGCCGGGCAGCGCCCCCAGCCGGTGAAATTCGGATCGGCGGAGCCACGCATCTCGGACGGCGAGTTGTAGAGACCGTCGGCGTCCGCCTGCCAGATCTCCACCAGCGCGTCGCGGAGCGCCGTGCCGGAGCCGTCGATCACCCGCGACTTGACCGTGATGCGCTCGCCTTTGGTCTTGTCGTTGACCATGGCAGCGCCGAGGTCGGTCTCGTACACCCCGCCGATGTCGCAGAAATTCGGCGTCAGCCCGATATGGACGTAGGGTCCCGCGGTCTGCGAGGGCGTTTCCTTGTAGCGGTCAAGCGACTGCATGGTTTCTCTCCCAACTAGCGATAGATGTCCGATCGATGGCCGATCTCCACGACCAGCACGACGAGTTTCTGATCCTTGATCTCGCAGATGAGGCGATAGTCGCCCAGGCGGTAGGACCAGTAGTTTTCCAGCGACGCTTGAAGCGCCGACGCCACCACTCGGAACTCTCAATCGTCCCAGCCGAGGTCGCGTCTTACTTCATCCAGAGTGTATGTCCTCTCTTCACCGCGACGGATGCGTTCTGACACCTCCACCGCGGTGTATTGGGCCTCCAAGTCATCCAGACCGTTCGCGACTAGCTCGCGCAGGTGGTGGGCCTTGGAGTGACCCGTCCGGACAGCCAGCGCGTCCAGTCGGGCCTTGATCCCGGGCTTGAGTCGAATGCTGTACGGCATTGAGACGACCTCCGCGTCGAATACATGCAGTGATGGCCTTCAACGCAACCTTCGCTTCCAGATCAATTCCCCTCCAGCCGGTTCTCGAACAGAGTCGAGCGGCGCCCGCGCAGCACGATGTCGAACTTGTAGGCCATGGCATCCATCGGGATCGTCGATTCCATGTCGAGCGGCGCGATGAGCGCCTCGATCGCCTCCTTGCTCGGAATGGTCGACACGATGGGGCACTTCCAGATCAGCGGATCGCCCTCGAAATACATCTGGGTGATCAGGCGTTGGGCGAAGCCGTTGCCGAAGATGGCGAAATGGATATGGCGCGGACGCCAGTCGTTGACGCCGTTCGGCCAGGGGTACGGGCCGGGCTTGATGGTACGGAACGTGTAGAAGCCATCCTCGCCGGTGATGGTGCGGCCGCAGCCGCCGAAGTTCGGGTCGAGCGGCGCCAGGTAGCCGTCCTTCTTGTGGCGGTAGCGACCGCCGGCATTGGCCTGCCAGAATTCGACCAGCACGTTGGGAACGCCCTTGCCGCGTTCGTCGAGCACGCGTCCGTAGACGATAATTCGCTCGCCGATGGCGCTTTCGCCCGGCTTGGCGAAATTGAGGATCAGGTCGTTGTCGAGTTCGCCCAGGATGTTGTGGCCGAAGGTTGGTCCGGTGATCTCGCTGATGGTGTTGTCGAGCGAAAGCAGCGCCTTCTGCGGCGAGCGCAGCACCGACGTCTTGTACTGCGGCGTGTATGCCGGCGGATGCCACTCGCGGTCGCGCTGGAAGAACGATCCCGTTTCCGGTCTGCGGTTGGAAAGGTCCACCCTCTCGTTCATGTCTTGCTCTCCTCCATTTCGGCAAGCGTCTGCTTGGCGATCTTGATCGCGTGGTTCGCGGCGGGCACGCCGGCATAGATTGCCACGTGCAGCATGGCTTCGCGAATGTCGTCCGGTGTCGCACCCGTGTTGGCCGTCGCGCGCACGTGCATGGCGACCTCGTCGTGATGTCCGAGCGCGGCGAGCAGCGCGATGGTTACGATCGATCGCTCGCGCTTCGTCCACTCCGGCCGCGACCAGACATGACCCCACGCGGCCTCGGTGATCAGGTCCTGGAACGGCTCGTCGAAACCGGTCTTCTTCGCCTCCGCCCTGTCGACATGAGCGGAGCCGAGAACGCTCCGCCTCGTCGCCATGCCCTGTTCATACCGCGGATTTCTCGCGTTTTTTTCCGTCACATGGTCCTCCCTGATCAGGCGTTTGTATACATAACCGGGAAGCACCGTCGCGGGAAAGGTCATTTCCGGCAGCATTCATGACTTTTCCGGTGTGCTTCCTTGATGCAGATCAAGGCCTGCCTTCCGCCCCACCTCTGCGATCGCCTCAGTAGGGCAGACCGACGTAATTCTCCGCAAGCGACATCGAGGCCGCGCGCGAATGGACAAGATAGTCGAGTTCGGCTTCCTGGATCTTCTGCCCGAAATCGCCCGCATCGTGGAACTTGTGCATCAGCGACGTCATCCACCACGAGAACCGCTCCGCCTTCCAGATGCGCCTTAGCGCCCGATCGGAATAGCCGTCGACGCCGGCAGGTGACTTCTCCTCGTAGTAGTCGCGCAGACCGTCGAAGAGATAGCGCACGTCGCTGGCCGCGAGGTTCAGGCCCTTGGCGCCCGTCGGCGGCACGATGTGTCCCGCGTCGCCCACTAGAAACAGGCGCCCGAAGCGCAGCGGCTCGGCCACGAAGGAGCGTAGCGGCGCGATGGACTTCTCGATCGACGGTCCGATGGTCATCTTCTGCGCCGCTTCGTCCGGCAGGCGGCGTCGAATCTCGTCCCAGAAACGCTCGTCCGGCCAGTCCTCGACCTTCTCTTCCAGCGACACTTGCACGTAGTAGCGGCTGCGCGTGTTGGACCGCATGGAGCAGAGCGCAAAGCCGCGCGGATGGTTGGCATAGATCAGTTCGTGGTTCACCGGCGGCACCTCGGCGATGATGCCGAGCCAGCCGAACGGATAGACGCGCTCGTAGGTCTTGAGCAGCGCTTCCGGCGCAGACTTGCGCGCAATCCCGTGATAGCCGTCGCAGCCGGCGATGAAGTCGCAGTCGATGCGTGTCTCCACTCCGTCCTTGCGATAGGTCACGTAGGGATGCTCGCCATCGAAATCGCGCGGCGTGACGTCGGCCGCCTCGTAAATGGTGACGCCGCCGGTCGCCTCGCGCTTGTCCATCAGGTCGTGGGTAACCTCGGTCTGGCCGTAGACCATGACGCGCTTGCCGCCGGTGAGGCCGTGGAGATCGATGCGGTGGCGCTCGCCGTCGAAGGCGAGATCGAAGCCCTCGTGCGACAAGCCCTCGGCATGCATGCGCCGGCCGGCGCCCGCCTCGTCGAGCATGTCGCACATGCCCTCCTCCAGCACGCCCGCACGGATGCGCGACAGCACGTATTCCTTGGTGACACGCTCCAGGATGACGTTGTCGATCCCGGCATTGGTGAGCAACTGTCCGAGCAGCAGCCCAGCCGGCCCGGACCCGATGATGACGACCTGCGTGCGCATGGCTTCCTCCCTGATGCTCCGCCCCTGCGCCTGAGTGGACGAAGGCGGCGAAGCTCTCAATGGACAGTCCGCGCAAATGCTTGCACAATCGGAACATCGCCAGGATCGTTTCCGTGAATCGCTACATCCCGAACTACGAGCTCTACGGTGAGGCACCCGACCGGGGCGGCGAATTCTGGTTGCATTGCGAGACGATACCGGAGCGCAGCCGCCTGCACGAATGGGAGATCCGGCCGCACCGCCACCCCGCCTTCTTCCAGATGTTGTACATTTCGGACGGCAGCGGCGAGGTGCTCGCCGACGGCGGCTACCTTCCCATGGCGCGGTCGACAGCGGTGTTCATGCCGCCGGGCGCCGTGCACGGCTTCCGCTTCTCCCGCGACATCGGCGGGCTGGTGGTGACCGTGCTGCGCGAACGGCTGGACGCGCTGTGCGCGGCAAGCAGCGACGTTGCAGCCTTCGCCTCGAGCCCGCGCGTCATCCCGCAGGCCGACGCGCGGGCGCCGGAAGCGGTCACGAGCCTGCGCCGCATCGAGGCGGAACTGGCGGGCCGCGGCATCGCACGCATGATCCTTCTCGACGCGCTGGTGACCTCAGCGGTCATCGATCTCGCTCGCTCGGGCGGCGGCGCCGATACCGGGCACGACGGACCCGACCGCGACCAGGCGCGGCTGGACGAACTCGCCGCTCTGATCGGCGCCCACTACCGCGAGCACCGCCCGGTGGGCTTCTACGCCGAACGGATCGGTGTCTCGGCCACGCATCTGAACCGCATTGCGCGGGCGCGCACCGGCCACAGCCTTCAAGGGCTGATCGACCTGCGCCTGATGGAGGAAGCCAGGCGCAACCTGGTCTTCACCTTCCTGCCGGCGCAGACGATCGCGCTCGACCTTGGCTTCTGCGACCCGGCCTACTTCAGCCGCTTCTTCCGCAAGAACGCGGGCGAGACCCCCGCCGCATTCCGCGCGCGCGAACGGGCGAGGTTGAAGTTTTGAGAGGAAACGGGGGGGTCGGCCGCCGCCGGGGCGTGGAGACCGACAAGCGCTGATTCTGGGCCTGACGCCGTAGGGAGATCGATCGAGAGTGCGGCGCGCGCCGACTCAGGCCGCCACCCGCGCCTCGCGGAAGGAGACCAGGCGCCGGGCGTTTTCGTCCCACAGGACGAGCTTGACGCATTTCAGGCTTTCCAGAAGCGTGATGCGGCCGACGTTGCGCAGGTCGGGGTGGTCGCGCAGCACTTCCGGCAGGCGGTAGAACGGGATCTTCGCAGACAGGTGATGGACGTGGTGGATGCCGATGTTGCCGGTTATCCAGCGCAGCGGCCATGGCAGATCGTAGTGCGAGGAGCCGTGCAGGGCGGCATGCTGGAAGCTCCATTCGCCCTCGCCCGACCAGTGCGTCTCCTCGAACTGGTGCTGGACGTAGAACAGCCAGACGCCCGCGGTGGCAGCCAGAAGGGTGATCGGCACCTGCACCGCAAGGAAGGGCCAGAGCCCGACCAGCCAGATCATCGCGGCGACCGGCACGACGAGGGCGAAATTGGTGGCGATCGTCGACACCCAGGGCTGCGCCCCGGCGCGCATCAGCCCGACCGGCAGGCGATACTGGCACAGGAACAGCCACGCGGGGCCGAGGCCGAACATGACAAGCGGATGGCGGTAGAGCCTGTAGCGTACGCGGCCCAGCCACGGCAAAGCGCGGAATTCCCGCACCGTCAGCGTGTTGACGTCGCCGATACCACGCTTGTCGAGATTGCCCGCGGTGGCGTGGTGAACCGCATGGGTGCGGCGCCAGTAGTCGTAGGGCGTGAGGGTGAATACGCCGAGGACGCGACCCGTCCAGTCGTTGAGACCGCGGCGGGAAAACAGGGTGCCGTGCCCGCAATCGTGCTGGAGCGCGAACAGGCGGACGAGGAACCCGGCCGCCGGGATCGTCAACACGAGTCCCCACCAGTATCCGTGCACCACCGCGACGGCCGCGAGCGCCCAAAGGCCGACGAACGGCACAGCGGTCACGGCGATTTCGAACGTGCTCCGCGCGGTGCTCGGCTCCCGGTATTGCGCAAGGGCAACAGTCCAGGAGGGCTTGCTCCCGTCGGCGGCGCTGGGGGTGGCGGTGTCGGTTTGCAACAGGTTCTCCACGTTTCGCGGCAGTAAGGCAGGACAGACCGCCGGTCGGGGCGAAATCACGTCATCGACCGCCGGACCACGCGGGGGCGCAGGCGGAACGAATCCGTGCGCATGATAGCAAAAAGGCCGGGCAAAGGCCCGACCTCTCCTTTCGTCTCAACAGGTCGTGCCGGTACATCCGCGGTCACGATCCGAAGACGAATTCCTTACGCGGCCTGCAGGTTTTCCGCGGCGTTCTTGCCAGAGCGGTTGTCCCTGACGACGTCGAAGGTGACCTTCTGGCCTTCAACGAGGGTGCGCATTCCGGCCCGCTCGACGGCGGAAACGTGAACGAACACGTCGGTGGCGCCGTCCTCGGGCTGGATGAAGCCGAAGCCTTTGGTTGCGTTGAAGAACTTTACGGTTCCAGTAGTCATGACGATTTCCTTTCAATCTGTCACGGAAGACGCCTGCCACACCGAATGCGCGGCAGTGCGTTTGAGTCGACGTTGAAACGGAAGATCGTCGTGCTTGCGGACATTCCGCGAGAAACAAAGTTCAATTCGCAATATCGATGCAGCCTACATAGACACTCGCGGTGGCGGAAACAAGGCGTTCCCATTTTTTCCGCGAACCGCGCCGGAATTGCGCGGGGGCTGCTTGGCCGAGCCTGCCATCCGCCGGAAAGGCGCGCGGCGGGAGGGACGCGGGGAGACTGCCGGCGGACGTATCCGGATCGGAAGAATTCCCGCCGGTGGCTTGTCAATCGCGCAAATGAGGTAATCTATGAGAGACACCGCCCGCGGCCACGCACGGGCGGCGCGATATCGGCGAGGCGCCCGCCGGCTGCCGACAGGAAGGGGCAAGAATGACCAGCCACACGGCGAGCAGGACCCCGCGACGGCGGCCCGGCCAGCCAATCTTTGACACGCTCTGCCCGCATGCAACCTCGCGGCGGGGGGTGACCGGATGCTGATCCGCTACGGCTACGAGATCACGCTGACCTGCCAGCAGCCGACCGCCCTTGTGTGCCTCCTCTCGGTCCACGAGGACCGCAGGCCCGACATCCGGGTCCCGGAAGCCACCTTCACCTCTCCCGAGGTGCCCGTCTCGAGCTATCGGGACATGTTCGGCAATCTGTGCCGCCGTCTCGTCGCGCCTGCCGGCGACCTGACGATGTGGGGAGATGCCACGATCGAGGACGACGGCCAGCTTGACCCCGTGGTGCCCGGCGCCCGCGAGCGAACCGTCCCGGATCTACCGGACGATTGCCTAGTCTATCTCATGGGGAGCCGGTACTGCGAGACCGATCGTCTGAGCCAGATCGCCTGGGACCTCTTCGGCGCGCTGCCGCCGGGCTGGGGCCGGGTGCAGGCGATCTGCGACTTCGTCCACGACCACATCCGGTTCGATTACCAGCAGGCGCGCTCGACCCGCACCGCGTTCGACGCCTACCACGAGCGGGTCGGCGTCTGCCGCGACTTCGCGCACCTCGCCGTCGCGTTCTGCCGCTGCCTCAACATTCCGGCCCGCTACGTCAACGGCCATCTCGGCGACATCGGCGTGCCCGTCGTCGACCCGATGGACTTCAGCGCCTGGATCGAGGTCTATCTCGACGACACCTGGTACACGTTCGACCCGCGCAACAACGTGCCGCGCATCGGCCGGATCGTCGTGGCCCGTGGCCGCGACGCGGCGGACATTCCGCTCGTCAACTCGTTCGGGCCGCACGTGCTGAAGGGTTTTCGCGTCTGGACCTACGAGGTCACGGAGCTGACGCCCCGCTGAAACGCAGAAGGGGCGGTTACCCGCCCCTTCCGAAGGATCCTGTGCCGGAAAATCCTACATCGCGTCGGTGATGTCCGCGGTCCAGGCGCCTGCCGGCTTTTCCTTGATGATGCCCTGGTTGACCAGCGCGTCGGCGGTGCGCTCGTAGGCATCCTCGCGCAGCTTGGCGTCCGGCTCGCCGATCAGCTTGGCGACCTCGCCCATCATGCGGACCTGGTGGTTCTCGTCCTGGCCGCCATTGTCCATCACGATGCCTGCCGCCTCCTCGGGGTTGGCGATGGCATATTCCCAGCCCTTCATGGAGGCGCGCACGAAGCGGACCATCTTGTCCTTGAACGCGGGATCCTGGAGCTTGTCCTCAAGCGCGTAGAGCCCGTCCTCCAGCAGGTCGTTGCCCATCTCGGTGTAGTTGAAGACGATCAGGTCTTCCGGCTTGTAGCCGGCGTCGATCAGCTGCCAGTACTCATTGTAGGTCATGACCGAGATGCAGTCGGCCTGCTTCTGGATCAGCGGCTGCACGTCGAAGCTCTGCTTGAGCACCGTGACGCCTTCCGGGCCGCCCTCGGTCGAGTAGCCGAGCTTATTCATCCAGGCGTAGAACGGATACTCGTTGCCGAAGAACCAGACCCCGAGCGTATGGCCCTTGAAGTCGGCTTCCGTCTTGATCGGGCCGTCGGCCGGGCAGACGAGCTGCATGCCGGCGTTCTTGAACGGCTGGGCGATGTTGACCAGGTTGACGCCCTTCTCGCGCGCCGAGAGCGCGGCGGCCATCCAGGTGACGATCACGTCGGCGCCGCCGCCGGCGATCACCTGCTCGGGGGCAATGTCGGGGCCGCCCGGCTTGATGGTGACGTCGAGGTCTTCTTCCTCGTAGAAGCCCTTGTCCTTGGCAACGAAATAACCGGCGAACTGGGCCTGCGCGACCCATTTCAGCTGCAGCGTCACCTCGTCGGCGGCCAGCGCCGGCAGGGCGGCGAGCGACACGGCGCCCGCGAGCATCGAAACGATCATTTTCCTCATGTCTTTTCCCTCTGAAGTTGCGCCTATCCACCGCGGACAGACGGATGCCAGAACGTCACGGCCCGCTCGATGAGAGCCAGGACCCCGTAGAAGATCGACCCCGCCAGCGCCGCGACGGCGATCTCCGCCCACACCATGTCGACGTTCATCCTGCCGACCTCGGTGGAGATGCGAAAACCCATGCCGACCACGGGCGTGCCGAAAAACTCCGCCACGATAGCGCCTATGAGGGCCAAAGTGGAGTTGATTTTCAATGCGTTGAAGATAAAGGGCGCCGCAGCTGGAAGCCGCAGCTTCGCGAGCGTCTGCCAGTAGCCGGCGGCATAGGTGCGCATCAGGTCGCGCTCCATCGCGCCGGAGGCCGCGAGCCCCGCGACCGTGTTCACCAGCATGGGAAAGAAGGTCATCACCACGACCACCGCCGCCTTGGACGGCCAGTCGAAGCCGAACCACATGACCATGATGGGTGCGATGCCGATGATGGGGAGCGCCGAAACCATGTTGCCGATGGGCATGAGCCCGCGGCGCAGGATCAGGAACCGGTCGGCCAGCACCGCGACGGCGAAGCCGGCGCCGCAGCCGATCGCATAGCCGATCACGACCGCCTTGAAGATCGTCTGGTTCACGTCCGCCGCCAGCACCGGCCACGATTGCGCGATGCGGAGGCCGACCGCGCTCGGCGGCGGCAGGAGGACGAACGGAATGCCGGCGCCCCGCGTGATGGTTTCCCAGAGGATCAATAGCCAGGCGCCGAAGACCGCCGGGACCAGCAGCCGCAGCACCGCGTCGGCCTGCCGGGAGGACGATCTGATTTCGGAGAGCACGGTCACGAGCCGCCAGGCGCAAAGCCACGCGGCGGCGACCAGCGCGAAGAAGGCGAGCGTCGCCTGGCCCTCGTGGCCGGCGATCGCGGCGATCAGCAGCCACGCGGCGGCATGCACGCAGACGAAGAGCAGCGCGGCTTCGGCGGCTTTCGCCAGACCGGCGACGGGCAGGACGGCGCTGGCGACGATCAGCGCCGCACCCGGCCAGATCCACACGTCCGGCACCTCGCCAAAGGCGAAATAGCCGATCGCGGCGGCAAACGGCAGCCGGGTGAAATCGAGCGGAATCACCGATGACGCCTCGACCAGGGACAATGCCCGCGCCATGCCGCGATACATGTGACTGTACCACCCGGCTTCTAACAGCGGACCCAACGTATCCTCATCGTCGCTCGGCTCGCGCTGGGGAGCGATCAGCGGAAGATAATGCCTCCCTCGGCG
>CATMOC010000061.1 GCA_950071955.1 uncultured Mesorhizobium sp.
GCCGCCGGTCGAGAGCGTAGTCAGCGCATGGTTGATAGCGTCGAACCCGCTCATGCCGGCCGCAGCATAGGCGATCGCACAGGCCATCGTCAGCGCGGAATAGACGCCCAGAATGCTGGTCGCGAAGACCGACAACCGCTCGAACGGACGGTCCTCGATGTCGCTCGATTCGATCTTGAAATAGGAAACGCCGCCGATGTTGAGATAGGGCAGGATGAAGAGGCCCAGCACGATCACGCCTAATCCACCGACCCATTGCAGGATCGAGCGCCAGATCAGGAGGCCGGGGGGGAGCGCATCCAGACCGACGATCACCGTCGAACCGGTTGTCGTTATCCCCGAAACGGATTCGAAGACCGCGTCCGTGAAATCCATCGAAAGCGATGAGGCCAGGAACGGAATGGCGCCGGCGACCGCCATGGTGGCCCAGAGCAGGTTGACGATCAGGAAGGCGAAACGCGAGGTGGCAGGGGGAGGCCTGCCCTGCGTCGCCAGAGCCACCGCCAGCGACAGCCCGCCGGTGAAGAAAGCCGAGAGCGCGAAGACGCGCCAGTCGTTGTTTCCGTAGTAGAAGTCAATGAAGGCCGGCACCAGCATCGCCAGCGCCAGGTAGATACCCAGGATCGCCGAAACGTGGATCGCGGCACGGAGCGCGTGGCTGTTCAAGGGAAGGTCATCTCCTCGACGCCGCGGCCTTTGGTCCGCGCGGCGGCGCCTCCGGTTTCCGACGGCAGGCGAGCCGATTTACCGGAGCCGTCGCTGCGGTGCAACAGGAGACGGAGGGGCGCTCCCTACCTCCGCCAGAAGACGGGCGTGAAGATCACGAGGACGGCGAGGATCTCGAGACGCCCGAACAGCATCGCCAGCGACAGCACCCATTTGGCGAAATCCGGCACGTCGGCGAAGCTGCCCTTAGGTCCGATGAAGTCGCCAAGGCCCGGACCGACATTGGTCAGCGCCGTCAGCGAACCCGTCATGGCCGTGATCAGATCCAGTCCAGTCGAGGCCAGAAGCAGGATCGACAATCCCCACAGCACGAAGAACGAGGCGATGAAGAGCACCACCGCGCGCTGCATGTCCTCGTCCACTGGGCGGTCGCCGTAGCGCACCGGCTGGACAGAGTTCGGATAGACCAGTTTGCGCAACCCGTTGGCCATCAGTTCGAACAGGATGATGAACCGATAGGCCTTGATGCCGCCGGTGGTCGATCCGGAGCATCCGCCGGGAAACGTGGCGATGAAGGCGAGCGCCACCGCGAACGGCCCCCACGCCGCGTAGTCGTGCGTGGAGAACCCCGTCGTTGTTACCAGAGACACGAAGTTGAACGTCGCGTGCGTCAACGCCTCGAAGAAGGGGACGTCGCTCGTCAGTCGCAGGTAGATCGTCATCAGGATCGCGAACGACGCGGTATAGCCGGCGAAGGCCCGGATCTGCGGGTCCCGCAGGGCGTCCAGACGTCCCCTGACGGTCAGCAGGATCAGGATCGAGAACGGCAGGCCGCCGATAAACATGAAGACGATCGACACCCACAGGATCGCGAGGTTTCCCTGGAAATGGCCGAAGGAGTCGTCGTGGGTCGAGAAGCCTGCGGTCGAGATCGTGGTCAGCGCATGGTTGAGGGCGTCGAACCCGTCCATGCCGGCGGCCGCGTACGCGATCCCGCAGGCGAGCGTCAGCAGGCAGTAGATGACCATCAGGCTGATCGTGAAGGTCGAGAGCCGCTCGAACGGCCTGTCCTCGATGTCGGTCGATTCGATCTTGAAATAGGAGACACCGCCGACATTGAGGAACGGCAGGATGAAGAGGCCGAGCGCGATCACGCCGAGGCCGCCCATCCATTGCAGGATCGATCGCCACAGGAGTATTCCGGGCGCCATGGCGTCGAGCCCCACCAGTACGGTGCTTCCTGTCGTGGTCACCGCAGACACCGATTCGAAGACCGCGTCGGAAAGTTCCATGTTCATGGGTGACGCCAGGAACGGAATCGTGCCCGCGGCAGCGGTGGTAAACCACAGGAGGTTCACGAGCAGGAAGGCGAAGCGGGACGATACCACCGGAGGCCGGCCCTGCGTCGCCAGCGCGACGGCGAGCGAGAGGCCACCGGTGAAGAAGGCCGACAGCGCGAAGACGCGCCAGTCGCTGTTTCCGTAGTAGAGATCCGCGAAGGCGGGAATGAGCATCGCGAGCGACAGGTAGATGCCGAAGATCGCGGCTATGTGGATCGCGGCCCGGACGGCGAAGCTCTGCACGAAGAGGAAGCCCCCGGTCTTTTCACCCTGTTGGGCCGCCCATCCTTGACCGGCCGGCGCGAGAGTGGCGAGAGACGGTCGTTTATGCAATAGCCCGCGACGAGCAAAGGCAGCGGCAGTGGAGCGCGACATGTCCGACACAGACAAGGAAGGTGGGTTTTCCACACGCGTTGCCGAAGCCGCCACCGCGCTGCGCGACCTTTTCCCCGAGACGCCGCTGCAGCTCAACGCGCACCTTTCAAAGAAATACGGCGCGCGCGTCTTCCTCAAGCGCGAGGATCTGTCGCCCGTCCGCTCCTACAAGATCCGCGGCGCGTACACCTTCTTCCGCAAGGCGTTGTCGCAGCGGGAGCCGGCCGCGGGCTTCGTCTGCGCCTCCGCTGGCAACCATGCGCAAGGTTTCGCCTTCGCATGCCGGCAACTCGGCAAGAAGGGCGTGATCTTCATGCCCGTCACGACGCCGCAGCAGAAGATCGACAAGACCGTCATGTTCGGCGGGAAATTCGTCGAGATCCGCCTCACCGGCGACTTCTTCGACGCCTGTCTGGAAGCCGCGCTGGAGCACGCGGAGCAGACGGGCGCACTGATGGTGCCGCCGTTCGACCATCGCGACATCATCGACGGCCAGGCAACGGTGGCGCACGAAATCGCCGCGCAGATGCCGCCGGGCGAAATACCGGACCTGATGATCCTGCCGGTGGGCGGCGGCGGACTTTCGGCGGGTGTGACGCGCTATCTGACCGAACGCGGCTGGAAGACGCGCTTCGTCTTCGCCGAACCGGCCGGCGCGCCCAGCCTGAAGCGCAGCCTTGAGGACGGAAAGCGGCTGAAGCTCGCCCGGGTGGACAATTTCGTCGACGGGGCGGCGGTCGCCGAGATCGGCCGCGAACCGTTCCGCCACCTGAAGCGGTTCGGCGCGGACGACGTGCTGCTGGTGCCGGAGAACCGCCTCTGCGCCACGATGATCGAGATGCTCAACGTCGAGGGCGTCGTGCTGGAACCCGCGGGGGCGCTGGCGATCGACGCGCTGAAGGATTTTCCGCGCAAGGACCTGAAGGGCAGGACGGTCGTGCTCGTCGTCTCGGGCGGCAATTTCGACTTCGAGCGCCTGCCCGACGTGAAGGAGCGTGCGCTCCGCTTCGAGGGGCTGAAGAAGTACTTCGTGTTCCGGTTCCCGCAGCGGCCGGGCGCGCTACGCGACTTCCTCGACCTGCTTGGGCCCGACGACGACATCGTCCGGTTCGAGTACCTGAAGAAATCCGCCCGCAACTTCGGCTCGGTACTGATCGGCCTCGAGACGAAGGACGCGAGAAACTTCGTCCGGCTTGAACGGCAGTTTCGCGAGGCAGGCTGGTCCTATCAGGACATCACGGAAAACGAGGTGTTGGCGGGGCTGATCATATGACATCCGTCTGGATCGTTCTGTTCCGCGGCGTTGGAGGCAAGACCCAGCTTCCGGTAAAGCGGTTGCGCGACGCTCTGGCCGCCGGCGGTTTCGAGGATGTCGCGACGTATATCAACAGCGGCAACGCCGTGCTCCGAAGCGCGCTTCCGCGCCCCGCAATTTCCAGGAAGATCGCGGATATCTGTTCCCGCGAGTTTGGATTCGAGAAGGATGTTCATCTCCGGTCTCTGCCAGAATGGCGCGAACTCATCGCCAACAATCCGTTCCCGGAGGCGGTGTCGGTCCCGAAATTCCTGCACGCGGCCGTTCTCGCCGATCCTCCGGAAGAAGGACGGGTCGAAACGCTGCGCGGCCATGCGACAGCCGGGGAACGCATCGAGATCGTCGGCGCGGTGGCATACCTGCATACGCCCGCCGGCTTCGGCACCTCCAAGCTCGCCGAGAAGTTCGACAGGGGCATCGGGGTGGCGAATACGGCGCGCAACTGGAACACAGTCCTCAAGCTGGAAGAGCTTGCGCGCGAAGCTTCGGGCGGCAACTAGACGGCGGTCGGAGTAGCTCGGGCGTAGGGACATCGCGACATTGTCCTTGCTTTTGCAGATCGTTTCCCCCATATGCGCGGCAGGCGCTTGGGCCGGTTCGATCCGGCTTGTCAGAAATTGACCTCGGTTGCGTCTGGTTTTCCCCTTTCCCGAACTTTCGGTCGAGCGGTGAAAAGATCCCCGCGGGCATGAGGTTCGCGGGAACGACAGCGCAGCCGGTCGTCGCCAAATCCAGGGCGCGCCGCCTCGTCGTACATCCCGACAATATGCCCGGCAGGTTGCGCCCGCCGCGCCACAGTGCGGACTCCGGTCCGCCGAAAGAAGACGATTTTGAACATTCACGTAAACGCGGAGCAAGACAACGGCTTCGCCCGCCTCGGCATCACCGGCACACTCCTCAAGGCGACCGAAGTGGCCGGGTACACGTCACCCAAGCCTATCCAGGAACAGGCGATCCCGCATTATCTGGCCGGGCGCGACGTCCTGGGCATCGCCCAGACCGGCTCCGGCAAGACGGCGGCCTTCGCGCTGCCAATCCTGACCAAGATCATGGCGCTGGGCGCGCGCCGCAGGCCCAAGAGCCCGCACGCGCTGATCCTCGCCCCGACCCGCGAACTCGCGGTGCAGATCGAGGAGACCATCCGGCTGCTCGCCAAGGGCGCTCACATCACGACAGCGCAGGTGCTCGGCGGCGTCTCGCGCAACAGCCAGGTCAAGCGCCTGCGCGACGGCGTCGACGTGCTCATAGCCACGCCCGGCCGGCTCATCGACCTGGTGCGCGAGGGCGACGTCAAGCTCGACCAGACGCGCTGGCTCGTGCTCGACGAGGCCGACCGCATGCTGGACATGGGCTTCATCAACGACGTCAAGCGCATTGCCCGCGCCACGCATCCCGACCGCCAGACGACGCTGTTCTCGGCCACCATGCCCGAGGAGATCGAGAAGCTGGCGATGGGCCTGATGAAGGACCCGGTGCGCGTTTCCGTCGCGCCGCAGGGCACGACGGCCGCGGAGATCTCCCAGAGCCTGATCAAGGCGCGGACGAAGCAGAAGCGCGACGTGATCGCCAAGCTGCTCGCCAACGAGGACTACAAGTCCGTGATCGTGTTCACCCGCACCAAGCACGGGGCGGACAAGGTGACGCGTCAGCTCCAGCAGGACGGGTTCTCGGCCGACGTCATCCACGGCAACAAGTCGCAGAATGCCCGTCAGCGGGCGCTGAACGGCTTCCGCGACGGCCAAGTGCGCATTCTGGTTGCGACCGATATCGCCGCCCGCGGCATCGACGTTCCCGGCATCAGCCTCATCGTGAACTACGAGCTGCCGGACGAACCGGAGAGCTACGTCCACCGCATCGGCCGCACGGGCCGCAACGGCATGGACGGCGCGGCGGTGACGCTGGCCGACCCTTCGGAAGCCGTGAAGCTGCGGGCCGTCGAGCGCGTCATCCGTGCGAAGATCCCGCTCGTGGCCGACCATACGGGCGAGCCCGACCCGGCACCGCGTCCGCGCGTCGCCGGCGAACCGGCGGAGCGTCAGGAACGCCCGAACGGCGGGAATGGCCGTCCGAATTCCGGCCGGCAGGGACGTCCTTCCGGCGGCAAGCCGCAGCGCTTCGGCGCGAAGCCGGCTTCCGCGCACCATGACGCAGGCCGTCCCGACGAGCGCAAGCCGTTCCGCCGGCGCCGGCGCCCGGGTGGCGCGAAGTCGCCCGCGCGCGCAGCATAGATCTATTTCTGGTCCACAGGCGCCGACAGGTTGGGCGATTGCCTGATCCTTCGGCATGACTTAGGGCGGCGAACCCCGGTGGTTCGCCGCCCTTGTACTTTGGACCCTGCCCATGGCCGGCATAGCGGCGCTCGCACTCGCCTATTTCCTGTCGCAGTTCTACCGCTCATTCCTGGCAGTGCTGACACCGGCACTCGAGGCCGATCTCGGCGCCACCAAGGCGCAACTTTCCTTCGCATCCGGCGCCTGGTTCATCGCTTTCGCCCTCATGCAGTTCGCCGTCGGGGTCTCGCTCGACCGTTTCGGACCACGCCGGACGGCGGGGGTTCTGCTCGCGGCGGGAGGCGGAGGCGGCGCCCTGCTCTTCGCCGCGGCAACGTCGCCGGCCATGGTCACCGCCGCCATGACGCTGATCGGCATCGGCTGCGCCCCGGTGCTGATGGCCTCCCTCTTCATCTTCGCCAAGACTTTCAGGCCGGCGCACTTCGCCGTCTTGACGAGCTGGTTCGTCGCGCTCGGCTCGCTCGGCAACGTCTCGGGCGCCGCCCCCTTCGCGGCCGCGGTGGAAAGCTTCGGCTGGCGCGGCGTGATGGCGGGTCTCGGCATCGCGACGCTCCTTTCCGCGCTGGCCCTCGTCGCACTTGTGCGCGATCCGGAACGCGAGACGGCTGGCGGGCGTAATTCGGGTTTCGCCGGCTTCGGAGAACTGCTGCGGATGAAGGTGCTGTGGCTGATCATTCCCCTCACCGCGCTCAACTACGCGCCGGCCGCCGGCATTCGCGGCCTGTGGGCGGGGCCCTATCTCGCCGACGTCCACGGCGCCGATGCCCTCGCCATCGGCCAGGCGACGCTCTACATGGCGCTCGCCATGGTCGCCGGCAGTTTTCTCTACGGCCCGCTCGACACGGTGTTCCGCACCCGCAAATGGGTCGTGATCGTCGGCAACGCCGTCAGCCTCGGTACGATCTCCTATCTCGCCGTCATGCCGGCCACCAGCCTGTTCACAGTCACCGTCCTGTTCGTGGTGATCGGCATCAGCGGCATGAGCTACGGAATGCTGATGGCACATGCGCGTGCCTTCCTGCCGCCGCATCTCATCGGGCGCGGCGTCACGCTGATGAACTTCTTCTCCATCGGCGGGGTCGGCGCCATGCAGTTCGCGACCGGCGGCGTCGTGACGGCAGCGACCGATGCGGCAAACCCCGCCGCCGGCTACCAGGCGCTCTTCGTCTTCTATGCCGCCATGCTCGCCGCTACGCTGGCGGTCTACCTGTTCTCGCGCGATGCCAGGCCGTGATGCGGCGGCCATTGGCGGGAATGGCGGCATGCCCTTGCCTTTCCATCCCTTTTGCGCTTTAGGCTCGCAGCTTCCCTGACGCCCGCGCGAGACCGCCCATGTCGCTTCCCGAAAAGGCCTTCCCCGTTTCCTGGGACCAGTTCCACCGCGACGCGCGTGCGCTTGCCTGGCGGCTGGCGGGGAGCAAGGGCAAATGGAAGGCGATCGTGTGCATCACCCGCGGCGGCCTGGTGCCGGCCGCCATCATCTCGCGCGAACTCGGCATAAGGGTGATCGAGACTGTCTCGATCGCGTCCTACCACGACTATACCGAACAGGGCGAACTGAAGGTCCTGAAGGAGATTTCGCCCGTCCTGCTCGAGAACGGAGGCGAGGAGGTCCTGATCGTCGACGACCTCACCGACACCGGCAAGACCGCGTCGATCGTGCGCGCGATGATGCCGAAAGCGCATTTCGCCACCGTCTACGCCAAGCCGAAGGGCTGCCCGCTGGTCGACACCTTCGTCACCGAAGTTTCCCAGGACACATGGATCTATTTTCCCTGGGATATGGGCTTCACCTACCAGCAGCCGATCTCGGAAGGCCATCGCGGCTGAGAACGCGGCCCGGACGCGTGCGCGCTTGAAATTGGCTTCGCGCAGCGTATCTAACCTGCTTGACAAGGTCCTCCACGAGGGCGGACCGATCAATGTCATGTTCGATCGACAAGATCGATCCCGCCGGATCGCTGGTGCTTTCGTGCCGCTGCTTCGCTTGGCGAATAACTTAACATTTTTGCGCGATACTTGGCGGTGATCTGCTATCTTGCGGTTGGAAAAGGTAGCTGGCAAAGTTAATTCGCCGGAATCGAAAGGGAAAAATGCTCCTGAACCATCGCACTTGGCACTCATCCGTCGACCGGGTCCGCCGGTTCCTCGGCGGCGTGCCCGCGCGCGTTCAGGTGGCGGCCCTTCCGTGGCGCGAAGAAGACCGCGGCGTCGAGGTGATGCTGATCACCAGCCGCGACACGGGCCGCTGGGTCCTGCCGAAGGGATGGCCGGAAGGCGACGAGGCGCTGCACGAGGCGGCGATGCGCGAAGCGGCAGAGGAAGCCGGCCTGCGCGGATCGATCTCGGACAAGGAAAGCGGACGCTACTTCTACGGCAAGGGACTGAAGTCCGGGCTCGAGCAGCGCTGCGAGGTTTTCGTGTTTGCCATGAAGGTCGAGCGGGTCGAGCAGAAATGGCCGGAGAAGGGCCAGCGCATCCGCAAGTGGTTCACGCCGCAGATCGCCGCGAGCCGCGTGCGCGAGCCGGAACTAGCGGAACTGCTGTCGGAGTTTGCGCCCTCCGCCTAACGCCGACTGCCCGGGTTTTCCGTTTTCCACACCAAATCCGCGTTTGGCCACGAATGGACGCGGTGATGAACTTGTCGCGCGCCCCGCAGTTACCTAGGCCAGAGCCTGAGCGGAAGGGACCATGGCCGACATAAGCGAGCGCGCGCGCAAGACGACCCTCGACAAGGATCTCGACAAGCTCGTCCGGATCGAGGAGGCGACGAGCTTCCTCGCGCGCGGGCTGGTCGCTCCCGGTCTCGCGCTCTTCTTCATGGCCTTCGTCGCCGTCGCCGTGGCGATCTTCAGCGCCGGCGATCCCGGTGCGATCGCGATCGTGGCGGCCGCCGCGATCGGCGCCTACATGGCGCTCAACATCGGCGCCAACGATGTCGCCAACAACGTTGCCCCGGCGGTCGGCTCGCGGGCGCTCACCATGGGCGGCGCGCTCGTGCTGGCCGCCATCTTCGAGACGTCCGGCGCCCTTATTGCCGGCGGCGACGTCGTGCAGACGATCTCGAAAGGCATCATCGACCGTCAGGCCGTCGGAGAGCCGGCGATATTCATCGGCGCCATGACGGCGGCGCTGCTGGCCTCGGCGGTCTGGATCAACCTGGCGACGGCTATCGGCGCGCCGGTGTCGACCACGCATTCAGTGGTCGGCGGCGTCATGGGCGCGGGGATCGCGGCCGCGGGCCTGTGGTCCGTGGACTGGGGGGTGATGGCCGGCATCGCCGCGAGCTGGGTCATATCGCCGGTCATGGGCGGGGTCATCGCGGCTGGTTTCCTCGCCTTCATCAAGTCGCGCATCATCTACCAGGACGAGAAGATCGCCGCCGCCCGGCGCTGGGTGCCGATTCTGATCGCCATCATGGCCGGATCCTTCGCGTCATACCTCGCCACCAAAGGCCTCTCGAAGATCATTCATCTGAGCGGCGGCGGCATCGCGATCATCGGCCTGGGTACCTTCCTCGTCGCCTGGGGCGCTGCGCAGGTTTTCGTCAATCGCCAGTCCGAAGGCATGGAGAACCGCAACCAGTCACTGCGCAAGCTCTTCAACCTGCCGCTGGTGATCTCCGCCGCACTGCTCTCCTTCGCCCACGGCGCCAACGACGTGGCGAACGCGGTCGGTCCGCTCGCCGCCATCGTGCAGACCGCGGGGCGCAACGGCGTCGTGGCGGCCGTCCACATCCCCTTCTGGGTCATGCTCATTGGCGCCTTCGGCATATCGCTGGGCCTGTTGCTCTACGGGCCCAAGCTCGTGAGGATGGTCGGCGAGCAGATCACCAAGCTCAACCCGATGCGCGCCTTCTGCGTTGCGCTGTCGGCTGCGCTGACCGTCATCATCGCCTCCTGGTTCGGGCTGCCGGTCAGCTCCACGCACATCGCGGTCGGCGCGGTGTTCGGGGTGGGTTTCTTCCGCGAATGGTACACTGCGAACTCGCCGCGACGCCGAGCGTACCTGGATCGAAAGGTCAACCGGTTGCGGGCCGAGCGCGCGGCAAACCGGATCGCGGGCGAAACATCGGACACCGAAGCGTTCAACGAAGACGAGGACGAGACGGCGGGAGAGCCCGTGATCTCGCGCGAGGAGGTCACGCGGCGCAAGCTCGTGCGGCGCGCCCATTTTTCCACCATCGTCGCGGCATGGCTGGTCACCGTGCCGGCGACGGCCGCCATCGCCGGCGGCTTCTTCCTCCTGCTCCAACAGCTTAGATAGGAGAACCCCGCATGCCGATGCTTCTCACGGGATCATGCCGCTGCGCCGCCGTCCGCTTCGAAGTCGAAAGCCATACGCCGGTACCCTACCAGCTCTGCTACTGCTCGATCTGCCGCAAGCAGCAGGGAGGCGGCGGATTTGCCATCAACCTCGGCGCGGATGCCAGGACCCTCAAGATCACGGGAGAGGAGCACCTCGGCCTCTACAGGGCGGAAATCGAAGACGAGGAACGGCCGACCTGCGAGGTCTCGACCGGCGAGCGGCGCTTCTGCCGCGAATGCGGTTCGGCCCTGTGGCTCTACGATCCGACCTGGCCGGATCTCGTCCATCCCTTCGCATCGGCGATCGACAGCGAACTGCCCAGAGCGCCGGAGCGTGTGCACCTGATGCTCAAGTACAAGCCGTCATGGGTGGAACCGGATATCCGCCCCGGCGACCGGACCTTCGCACTCTACCCGGAGGAATCCATCGCCGACTGGCACAAGAAGCGGGGACTGTGGGTAGACTGACCTCAGGCGGCACCGGCCGAGGCGCGGGCCTCGGCAAGCGCCTTCAGGTCGGCCGGCTTCAGTTCGACGGATTCGCCGCAGCCGCAGGCGGACGACTGGTTGGGGTTGGTGAAGGTGAAGCCCGAACGCAGCCTCGTCGTCTCGAAACCCATCTGCGTGCCGAGGAGGAAGAGCGACGCCTCGGGCGCGACGTAAACATGCGCGCCCTCATGCTCGACGTGATCGTCGCGGGAATCCGGTTCGCTCACGAGATCGACCGTGTATTCCATTCCAGCGCAGCCGCCCTTCTTGACGCCGACGCGGATACCTTTGGCGCCGTCGCGGCTGGAGACGATCTCGCGTACGCGGCGCGCCGCATCCGACGTCATCGTCATCACCTGGAATCGGCCCATTTCTCTCTCCATACGAATAGGCAGGCCCAAATCGCACCTGCTTTTCCTCCCCCTAAAATGGGGGATAGGCGCCAAACGCGCAAGGGCGGCGAAACCATGAGGCCGCACCACCCTTGCCTGGATCGATGGACCAGCCGCACCGCAGATCGCGATGGCGGCTGTTCGTGCCGTGCTACTCGGCGCCGTCTTCGGTCGCGGCTTCGCTTTCGGCGGCCTTCGCCTTCTTCTTGGGAGCGGCCTTCTTCTTCGGCGCAGCTTCCTTCGCGGAAGCCGCCTCGGACCCTTCGGCCTTGGCCTGGTCTTCCTCGTCGTCTGCCAGGAGCTCTTCCTTCGAGACCTTCCTGTCGGCGACGTTGATCTGGGTCATGAGATGGTCGACGACCTTCTCCTCGAAGAGCGGCGCGCGGAATTCAGCCAGCGCGGCCGGGTTCTTGCGGTAGAAATCATAGACCTGCTGCTCCTGGCCGGGATAGCGGCGGACCGTCTCCATGAGCGCCCGCTGCATCTCGTCGTCCGAAACCTGCACGCCCGCCTTGTCGCCGATCTCGGCCAGCACCAGGCCGAGCCGGCGCGTTATCAATCGAGCAACAAAAAGCAGTTTTTGCATGGCCCTGTTACATAGTGCATCTCCCGCTCGCTGCCTAGGCTACGCGGCGCGCGTTCACCATGAATTGAAAGTGTTTTAT